>JAJZYC010000151.1 GCA_021806125.1 bacterium | reverse complement strand
TTTTATGGAATCTAAATTTCAGGAAAACGTAGTAGAAATTATGGCTATAATAAGGCGGCACAAGGTTCAGGAAACAAAAGAGGCTTTAAGCAAAGAAGGTTTTGACCAGATAACTTTTTATTCTATACACGGAAGAGGTAAACAAAAAGGCAGAGGGGGACTCGCCAACGAATTAGACCCGGGTTTAAATTTAATAAATAATAAGGAAAATATACCGGATAACGATTACGGTTTTCTTCCAAAAAGGATGTTGTCCTTATGTATTAAAGAAGCCGATAAGGAGAAAGCCGTAAAAACCATAATACAGGTAAATAAAACAGGACATTACGGTGACGGGAAAATATTCGTTCTTCCTGTGATGCTTGTCGAAAGAATAAGAACGGCGGAAGAAGGACTTTATGCGATAAGTTGACGTTTCTTGATTCAGACTGTAACAAGTAAATTAGGTTTGCTAATCGCTTTCGGCGTTATACTTTTTCCTGATTTCCTGATTCACTGTTGATTTTCCTTAATCCTGCAATAAAAAATATTTAGATATATGTAAATACTGCATAAACGGCATGCGTTTATATCCGCTTTCGCGATATTTCACTTTTATCAAAGCATGCCTTTGATGTGGACGGAAATGGACACCCGTTGGGTTAAAAGTTAAATCCACGCATTGTCCATTCCCGCGTAGGCGGGTATGGTTTAAAGCCGTCGGTATTTAGACGGCTCATCCAGAAAATAAAATTTCTATTGCAGTATTAAAAATTTTTACTTGATTTTAAAATGATGTTTTATTATAATTAAAATAACTCTTAAATAATCTAATTTTAATTTATTAATCAACACATAGAGGCTACATATATTTGTATTAAAAACTTATTTAACATCATGAAAGAAGGTTTAAAATAACTTTTATATAATATTATTTTAATTAAGCGTTTGTTTAAAATTTGAAGGTAATTAACTTTATTATTGGTAAGAGATTACTATGAGTGATATTTTTAACGGCGTTTTTAAATTTAAAAATGAGGATTATGAAAAACATAAAAATCTCTTTGCCAAATTAGAAGTCGGACAAAATCCTCATACATTATTTATAGGATGTTCCGACTCAAGGGTCGTACCTAGTCTTATAACGCAGACTCTTCCTGGAGAGCTTTTTATGATAAGAAATATTGCAAACATGGTGCCTCCATACAGAGAAACTCAAGAGTACGTTTCTACCACATCTGCCATAGAATTTGCCATAGAAGTGCTTGATGTTAAGAACATTGTAGTTTGCGGACATTCTAATTGCGGCGGTTGTGCCTCTCTATATAAATCGGAAGGAGAGCTTAAGAATGTTCCCCATGTTAGAAGATGGTTAGAATTAGCAAAGCCTGTAAAAGAATATGTTTTAAATAATATTGATATTAACGCAGAAAAACATATTAAAAGGGAAATGATGACCGAACAATTCAATATTGTATATCAGATGAAAAATTTACTTACATATCCATTTATAAAAGAAAAATATTTAAATAAAGAAATCAATATCTATGGCTGGTATTATATGATTGGAACAGGGGAAGTATATAATTATGATAAAGCAAACGATAGTTTTAATTTAATTACAAAATAAATATATATATTAAAATAAAATTAATATATTGCATTAATGTATAATTACTAAATAAATAACAGCAATATTTTATTTTTACAATAAGTAGAATCCCTATAATCGAAAATTGATAAACAGTATTGTTTGTCAAGAGATTTGCCCTCCTTATGCATTTAAATTTGACCCCCCTATATTTAATCTCTTGAATAAAAATACTTTTCACCTTTTTATGGCTGGGACGAAAACAACCTTTCTTTTTAAAAAAAGAAGTAAAACAATCTGTTTGACTTTGGACGAAGCTTGTAAAACCCGTCTTTCACATAATAATAGGCTAATGGACGTCTGAGATTATCCCCTGTTTCCCAGCTCGTCAATATAGGCAAACACTGTCTTAATACCGACAATTTTAAAGAAATCCCATTTTATTTAAACGCTTTATTTTTGAATTTTTTAGGATAAAATTAAAATAATATAATTCGCTGAAATTGATTTTATTATAAATTTCCGGTTAAAATTAATGAAAAACTGCATAAAAATAATATTATTAAACATAGCGTTTACCGTTATCTCTTTAATTACGGTCATGCCGCGTCTATTTGCAGCCACTATGTCCGTCCGAGTCAGATTCCCCATCCAAACCGTCAAAATAAAAGCCGTTATCAATCCAAGGACTGAAACGGTAACAGGCACTGAAATAATCAGGTATATTAAATATAATAAGCATTACGCTTTGAATTTAAACGGAAAAAGAAAAACCTGCAAAATTAAAAATTTCGGCAGTAAATTTAAAAATTTCAGGGGAATAAATATAAATATTTCCAGCCGTTTGTATATAATGCTATATCCGAACAGCCTGTATAAAAAACCCGAAAACATAAAAGATTTTGATTTTCACCAGCTCTATCCTTACGGTTTTAATAGAGGATATCTGAGCATAGATAATTTATCAGAGGAACTAATAATAAATAAATTTTATAAATTATATATAATTAAAATTGCTTTTAGAACAAAAATTCCAGAGTCGTTCGGTAATTTTGGATATTTTAAGAAAGAAACCGTTCTGAATGCCCCGTTCTATCCTTATATTTCAACCGGTAAAAATTTTAATCCCCCGATGAACATAGATTTTAAAATAAACCTTATCATAAAATACGGATATGAAGTGCTTTTTAACGGAAAGATTTATAAGGGTTCTTTTTTTATCCGTAAGCGTTCAAATTTTATTTCCTTAATATCGGCAAAAAAATTTAAAATAGATAAAGCGACCAAAAACGGTTTATCGCTAAAATTTTTTCAGCCGTATCCTTATGATTTTCGACAGTTGAATAAAAAAATTTACAGGGCTTTAATTTTATTAGATAAATATCATGCGATAAAATTAAAGAAATTAAGCGTCGTTTATATTCATTTAAGACGGAGTTTATGGTTAAAGCCGCCTTTATATTCAAATACCCTCATAGTAAATTCGCGTTTCGGCAATATTTTTCCAACTTTTTATATATACCAAAAATTAAATATAATTAAAGGGTTAATTTATTTGGACATAATTAATGATGGAAGAATATTAAAAAAAATAAATAAGAGCGGTAGCTTATTTTATTCTCAAAATTTGGAAAAACTTTCTTTTATAGGATTTAAAAAATTTTTAAACGCCTATATAAAAAGAAGCCCGGATATAAAAAATACGATTAAAGGTTTTAATTTCATTCAGGGCGTCAACACCGTTATAAATTATCCCATATTCCCGTTATCTTATCTTTACTTTACCGGCTTTTCCCGGATACACAGGCTAAAAAACGGCGTTTATTATTATAATAACGATTTAAACCTTATAAGTTATAAAAAAATAAAAGAAAAAATTTTAAATCGAAAGAAAAACGATTATTATACCCTATTCTTGAGCGGCGCAGGAGGAAATATAAGCCCCAACAGCGGAAGAACGGAGGGTTATCTTAATTTTACGTTGACAAAAAGATACAGCTATAGAAATGACATCTTGTTTAATATATTTAAAAATTATTACAATAGGGGCGCGAGTTTAGGCTTCTCGCATCAATTAGGAAGATTTTTTCCGATTTCGCAGATTTACAGGCAGTCGGTTTCCGGTTTAATAAATTTTATGGAAATCAGCCCATCCGCTTCTGGAGATTCAATAATTTACCAAAATATAAAAAGATTGGTAGAATTTACTCTTAGTTACAGCTATAATTCCGTAGATTACAATATTAATCCGGAATACGGCTCTTCGTTTAATTTTTCTTATAATATCGCAAACTCCAATATCCTGTCTCCGTTTTCTTTCAGCCAGTTTGTTTTGCAGTATGTTAAAAATTTTGAAATTAATGCAGACAATATAGTGGCTTTAAAAGGCATAGGCGTTTTTGCCGACGGAAGCATTCCCGCCGCACTCGATTATTATTTGGGAGGCATTAACGGCATTATGGGGGTGCCGGCGAGCCTGCCGTTTGTCAATAACGATACGCTTATTGCCGAGGCCGATTACAGAAGAAACATCTGCCGCGGTTTAAATCTGAACCTGATAGATAATCTTTTTGATATAACGGCGGTCGC
>JAJZYC010000150.1 GCA_021806125.1 bacterium | reverse complement strand
TCCTTATTGCTGATGTCCTCTTCGAGAGAATCTATTTTTAATTTTAAACCTTCGATTTCTTTTTTATAGTCGTCTCTTGCCGATGAAATTTCGGAATCCTTTCTTTTCAAAGAAACTTCCATTTCGTTATTTTTTGCCTTAAGTTCGCTTATTTCTCTAATTAATTTTTGGTATTCGCTTCCGGATAGGAATTTCATATAGAGCACCTGCTAAATTAAAAAATTAATATTTCTTCTATAATTTTATGCACATTTTTATTTATTGTTAATTTTATATTTTTACAAATAGGATTGCAACAAAAATTTTAATAAAATTATTTTTCATTATTATTTAATATTTTTTAGCCATTTTTAACGATTATTTTTTTTATTACCGCTTCCGCGCACCTTATTCCATCTATGGCGCTTGTAATTATCCCGCCGGAATATCCGGAACCCTCTCCGCATGGATACAGGTCTTTGACCGATATAGATTCGTAATCGGAATTCCTTTTAATTCTTACGGCGGAAGAAGTTCCCGTTTCGAGCCCCGTTAAAATAGATTTTGAGGCAAACCCCTTAAACTTACTTTCAAACTCGGCCAACGACCCCGCTATAGACAAATTTAAAAAATCAGGCAGCAATTTAAAAAGATTAAAGTATTTAACCGACGGTCTGTATGACGGCGCGGGTATGCCGGCGGCGCGGGTATTGCCTTTAAAGTCCGGTACGGCCGCGGCGGCAGCATTATAAACGTCTTTTATATAATCAGGCGTATATTGATAAGGGGCAGCGAAATTCCCGCCACCCGCCTCATATGCTTTAAACTCTAAATCTTTTCTGAAACGCAGGGCTCCAGTTCCGGAATAATATCTGTTCAGGTCTATCCCGTCCAGCATTTCCGGCCTGACCGCGGCAACTATCGCGCTGTTGGAATTTTCCATATCCCTGCCGGAGTAGCTCATGCCGTTAACGCAGAGAAGATTTTCGTCGGAACTAGAATTGACGACGACGCCTCCCGGACACATGCAGAAAGAATATCCGCCGTATTCTTTCGAGGATATATTGTAATATACTCCTTTTAGTTTTATGCCCTCTTTGCCCGCATTTCCCTTAAAAAATAAACCGTCGGTAAAATCCCTTTTGTGCTCTATTCTGAAACCTACCGCAAAAGGCTTTCTTTCCATAGCCACCCCTTTCCTTTCCAGCAATTCATAGGTATCGTAACTGTTAGACCCCGAAGCTAAAATAACGAAGTCCGTTTTAAAAATCCTTTTATCGGTCTTAGCCGAACATACCGTCCCGTTTTCGCTAACCTCAAAATCCTTCAATTCTTCTTCAAAATAAATTTCGGCTTCGTTTTTGATTAAATGGTCTCTTATTTCTTTCAATATATTAATCAGATTGTCGCTTCCTAGATGAGGTTTATGCTCCGTTAAAATATTTTTATCCGCTCCCATTTTAACTAAAAAATTTAAAACATAAGAAACGGCGGCGTCGTTTTTTCTGGTCGTAAGTTTTCCGTCGGAAAACGTTCCTGCGCCTCCTTCCCCGAATGCCACATTGCTTTTTTTATCGAATTTGCCTTCGTTCATTAAGCGCGCCACGTCTTTTATCCTGTCTTCGACGCGCTTGCCTTTTTCTATTAATATAGGCTTTATGCCCTTTTCTAATAAATATAAAGCGGCAAAAATTCCCGCGGGACCCATACCTATTATAAGCGCTTTATATTTGCCGGGCTTCGCAATGTTTTTATTTTTAACTCCTGCCGTGACAGGAATACCTGCCTCCTCTCCTTTGAACAAGTTAAACGGACTTTCTTCTTCGTTATCCGCTTTTTTCGCCTTTAAGCCGATTTTATTCAATAAATTTATAAAATCGTCTTCCTTGGCGTCGGCAGTATTCAATTTTATCAGGGCTTTAAAAACCATTTTTTGTTCTTTTTGCCTTAAATCTACCGACTTTTTTAAAATTTTTACGTCAAAAGACGGACCCGATTTTAAAAACGTCCGTGATTTATCGGAAGCATATTTTTTTAGATAACAGGTAAAATAACCGGTAAAAAAATCTTCGTCTTTTTCGGGCTTTTCCGCATCGTTTGCCGGAATTTTAAAATCGTAAACTATTATCATAAAAATATAGTCAATATAATCAGGACGGGGTTATTAGCGATACCGCGGATTCTTTTACTAATTCCTTTTCTGCCTGTTTAGCGGTATTTTTAAGGGGTATTAAAAGAACGGGGCATATCGAATTTTTTGAAACGGAAAAAGAAACGGAGCCGGAAATAAATTCTTTAAAACCTATTTTCTGATGGGTTCCCAAGGCGATTATATCCGCTCCTTTTTTTTTTGAAAAATTAAGAATTTCGGCGGCGGGAATACCCGTAGAGATAAAAATTTCATAATTAAGATAATATAAACCCGCCTCTTTCAATTCTTTCTCGGTTAATTCATATGCTTCGTCCGCTTTGGATTTTGCTGAGGATTTTTTATCTAAGAACGTAAATATATCGGAATAAATAACGTGCAGAATATAGAACTTTGCGGAGGCGTCCCTGAAAAACGAAGCCGTCTTGGACAATAAAAAGCCGGTTTCAAAATTAAGGTCGACTGCTATAAGAACTTTTTTTTCTATCTCCATATATATAATATTATCCGATTAAGCCTTTTTTTTCAAGACAGCTTTTGGACTGCCCCCACGCATTCTTATATTTAATTGACTATATATATGCGCCTGTAATAAAATATTAATTATTAATTAAAAATAAATACGTTAAATTTTAAATTCAAGGAGAAATTATGTGCGATGAACATCATGTCGAGGAAGTATTGAGCGAAGAAACGAGAAATCTTGAAATGGCAAGGCAGTCGCTTATTGAAGAATTTCAAGCGATAAACTGGTATCAGGAAAGAATAGAATATACCGGCGACGAAGAGTTAAAACATATCCTTTCGCACAACAGGGACGAGGAAAAAGAGCACGCGGCGATGCTTATGGAGTATATAAGGAAACACGATAAAGTTCAGGACGATAAATTTAAACATCACGATTAAGACAAAATAATTCTTTTTAAAAACCGCCGTTATATGTTATAATCGTTAAGGAGTAATCCGACGGTACGGTACCGAGGTTGAAAACCCCGCCAGGTTCGAAAGAAAGCAACGGTATCGATTCAAGGTACGCGTATTTAATCGGATTGCTCTTTCTCATTCGTTTTATTCTTTTATTTCTGAATTAAATTATTAATATTCTAAAATTTCCGCCTTTTATTTTTATTTTATTTTTATATATTAATATTTTTAACAGGCTATAAATTATTGCAATACGATAATATTACGAATTCCTATAATCCTAACGCCTCTAACGCCCTCCTGACCGGAAACGAAGCTATAGCGTCCGGAGCCCATAAAGCCGGCGTCGATATAGCCGCAGGCTACCCCGGAACCCCGAGTTCCGAAATTCTTCCTTTTCTCGCAAAATTCAAAAGCGCCATAGTAAACTGGTCTATAAACGAAAAGACCGCTCTGGAAATTGCGGTAGGAGCATCTATTGGCTTTAAAAGGTCTATGTTTACGACAAAGCACGTAGGTCTTAATGTCGCGTCCGACCCCCTAATGACTCTTGCTATTACAGGCGTAAGAGGCGGTTTGGTTATAGTTACCGCCGACGACCCCGGTATGCACAGTTCTCAAAATGAACAGGACAACAGGCTGTATGCCAAATTTGCAAAAATTCCTATGCTGGAACCTTCGGACAGCGGGGAATGTTTTAACTTTACTGCGGCGGCGTTTGAAATAAGCGAAAAATTCGATACCCCTGTTATCTTAAGAACGACTACGAGAATATCGCACTCCAGAAGCATAGTTTTAAACCCCGGTATTCCCGGCAGCGCAGGTATTTTTAAGCCTGACCGTTCTTATGAAAAAGATATAGAAAAATTCGTTATGGTACCGGTTTACGCAAGGAACAGGCATAAATCCGCTATAAAAAGACTAGGATATTTAACCGATTTTTCAAATAATTCCGGCATAAATAAAATCGAGTATAAAAGTCTTGACTTCGGCATTATTACAAACGGAATTTCATATCAGTATGCTAAAGAAATCGCGCCTTACGCCTCTTTTTTAAAACTTTCTTTTTCTTATCCCGTCCCCGATATCCTGATTAAAGAATTTGCCGGTAATATTAAAAACGTCGTTATAATAGAAGAATTAGAGCCTTTCATTCAGAACGAAATTTCATCCATAGGCATA
>JAJZYC010000149.1 GCA_021806125.1 bacterium | reverse complement strand
GTATCTTTATTCGAATAACATAGAAATTTATTAATTTATATTTATAAAATTATGAAAAATCTTCAGGGCGCAGATATCGAAAAATTAGACCGGGAATTCGTCTGGCACCCTTTTACGCAGATGTCGGACTGGGAAAAAGAGCGGAATATCCTTATAGAAAGAGGAGAGGGGGTTTACCTGTACGATATTTACGGAAACAAATATATCGACGGTGTGTCGTCTTTATGGGTAAACGTCCACGGACACAATAATCCGGAACTGAACTCGGCGCTAAAGGAACAGCTCGATAAAATATCGCACAGCACCCTTTTAGGGCTTGCAAACGTGCCGTCCGCGGTTCTTGCCGAAAAACTTATCGAAATCGCGCCTAAAAACCTTAAAAAAGTTTTTTATTCCGATTCCGGTTCGACTTCGGTAGAAATTGCGGTCAAGGTTGCGTTCCAGTATTTCAGGCAAAAAGGGCCGGCGTATAAAAACAAGAAAAAAATTATCGCCGCTACGTCGGCTTATCACGGCGACACCTTGGGAAGCGTTTCGTTAGGAGGCATCGAACTTTTCCATTCCATTTACAAACCACTGCTATTTGAAACGGTCAGGATTACTTATCCTTACTGCTATAGATGCCCTTTCAATCTTAAGCATCCCGATTGCGGGTTGTACTGCGCCAAAGAAGCCGAAAAAATAATAAAAGTCCATGCCGAGGAGTCCTGCGCGCTAATAGTCGACCCTATGCTCCAGGGGGCTTCTGGAATGATAACAATGCCCGCGGGATATATGAAAAAAATAGAAAGGGCGTGCAAAGACAACGGGGTTATTCTGATACTCGACGAAGTAGCCACAGGTTTCGGAAGAACCGGAGAAATGTTTGCCGCTTTCCACGAGGATATTTCGCCCGACGCTATGTGTATTGCAAAAGGCATAACAGGGGGTTATCTTCCCATGGCGGCTACGCTCTTCACTAAGGAAATTTACGACGGGTTTCTCGGAAACTATCAAGACAACAAAACTTTTTTTCACGGGCATACATATACCGGAAACCAGCTGGCATCCGCATGCGCCGTAAAATCGCTCGAAATGTTTAAAAAATACGGACTGCTTAATAAGATGAAACCCGTTATAGCCCGTCTCAACGAGCTCCTTAAAGATTTCCGGCAGTTGGAAAACGTAGGAGACATTAGAAATATCGGCCTTACGGCTGGCATAGAATTAGTTAAAGACAAAGATACCAAAGAGCCGTTTGAAGCCGGAAAGAGAATCGGGCATAAGGTCGTTCTTAACGCGCGGGAAAGAGGAGTAATAATAAGGCCTCTGGGCGACGTCATCGTAGTAATGCCGCCTCTCGTCATAGACGAAGGCACGCTCGAAACTCTTATGTCGGCAATTTACGATTCCGTTAAAGCGGCTGTGAAAAATTAGCAACTATTACGGGGCAGTTTAATTCGTTATAATGGCGTAAAGAATTCTGCCGCTATGTTAGTAATTTGAGTCAAATAAGTCATTGCGAGCGAAGCGAAGCAATCTAAATTTTCTTATAAATATAAAAGACGAGATTGCTTCGCTTCGCTCGCAATGACAATAAACTATACTAAAATTAATAAATAAGTTATGAATTTAAACGCATTAAATAAAGGCTATATAGGCGTATTTATTTCATGGGCCCTTTCCATGGGACTGATGTATCCGGGCATTATTTTTTTAATGATTCTGGAATCATGCGCCCTTCCCGTTTCTTCCGAATTGGTTCTCGGCCTTTCGGGATTTTTATCGGGGGAGGGGAAAATAAACTTTTATCTTGCCGTTTTAAGCGCAACGCTAGGCACCTTTATCGGCGCGTCTCTGCTTTATTATATCGGGAAAAAAGGCGGCAGAAGGCTGATAGAAAAATACGGAAAATATTTCCTCATCAGCAAAAACGAACTCGATAAAGCTGAAATATGGTTTAATAAATACGGCTCTATCGCGGTATTAGTCGGGGTATGCCTGCCGGTTATAAAAACTTATATAGGTTTTCCGCCCGGCGCGTCGCTTATGAATTATAAAAAATTCAGCATTTTTATAATATTAGGTTCGCTTATCTATAATACCGCCGTCGCATATCTCGGCCTCGTCGTAGGGCGCAATATCGGCGTTTTTATTCCGTATTTCAGGAAATTCGGAATTATTTTGATATTAGCCGTATCGGCGTTAATAATTATATATTTTTACAGGCACGTAAAAGCGGCGTTTAAAAACTGATATATTTATATTATTATTATGTTTTTCGGCAAAAATAAAAACAATCATCCCGCCGCCTCGGGACGTTTCGCCTCTTATGGCGAAATCGTTTCGAATTTTGCCTGTTACGTTTATAATTCCGGAATTTCTAAACCGGACAAAACAAATTCCCGCTCCGAAAAATTTTATTATTTTTTTGCGGTATCCGCCGTATCGCTCATCTTTGCAATAGTTATAACGATATTTTTAAACTCCGCCGCGCCCGCCGTCCGCAGTCCGTTTGAGATATCAGCAGAATATCTGATATCGTGGCTCGTTTTCTTTTTTATATTAGTCTTTGCGGGAAATAAAATAAGCGGGTTCAATAAAAGCCGCAAAGATTTCGGTTTTATCGCGCCCGGCGGCATTAAAAATACTCAGGAGGTTTTCATAAGCGAAAAAGCCTTTGAACTTGGAATTTTAAAAGGGGCAGGCAATAAAAAATATCCGGACGTTTTAATCGGATTAGACGAAAAAAAGAGATTCGAACATACGCTCATAGTTTCGCCTACGGGCGGCGGTAAAACGTCGCGGTATATAGTTCCGGGAATTGCCGCAGATGCGCGGTATTCCGGCATCTCGGTTTTCGCAATAGACATAGACGCCCCTTATTTGTTCGAATCCGTTAAAAACGCCTGGCTCGATGAGGGTAAAAAAGCCGTCCATTTCGACCCTTACGATTATGAAAGCTATGAAGGCTATGGAGTCCGCGAAGGCGGCGGCGCTGTCGGCGCAAAACCGGAAGGACGGCGGAAATATAACTGTAACGGAAGAAAAAGGGTCTGCTTCAACCCGCTGTTAGGTAAAGATAAAAAACCTTTACCGGACGAAAAGCTCCTCGGACTTTCTTCGATGCTTTTTCATTTAGACAGAAGCGATTTGAAGGGCGGGGACGTCCATGCCCATAAATATTATTCGAAAAGGTCTTCCGACCTTTTTTACGCCTGCCTTGTATATCTGAAATATAAATATGCGGCAAAATATTTCGACCTGCCGACGGTAAAATCTTTTTTTGAAAGAGGGGTTAAATTCATAGAAGGCGAAATCTTAAAATTTAACGGCGAAAACGCAAAAAATATAAAAAACTTATTCAATAACTTCTTGGAGCTTCCCGTTTATGAAAGGGCGAAAGTAATTACGGATATACTGAATAATTTAGACTTTTTAAACGACCCTCAAGCCGCAAGCCGCTTTAAATATAAGGAAGGCGAAGACTGTTTTTTTGCGGAAGATTTTTTTACTCAAGATATGCTTTTTATCGCCGGAATACCTAAGGAAAAGATAAATTCCGGCGGGGGCAGGCTAATATCTTTCATTACGCAAATTTTTATCGACGGAATATATGAAAACAGAAGAAATACATTGAGAGAAGAAAATCCCGATAGCCGCAGTTTTTTTATTTATCTCGACGAATTTCCGGTTTTAACGCTGAACGATTTTGATACGGAACTTGCAAACCTCAGAAAAACAAACGCCGGAGTATGCCTGACCGTTCAGGATACCGCTTTTTTAAAAGACCGCTGGGGCGATATTTCTTTAATTACTTCCAATATCGGAACCCATATAGTTATGGGGCATGCCGGATGGGAAACCTGCAAATATTATTCGGAAATGTCGGGCGAGAAATACGTGCTTCATAAAGAACCCGTTAGAAAACATAACGACCTTATATCTGCGGCTTTATCTGCCGATGCGTCGGCGGTTTACGGCGAAACTCCGGTAGCTTCCGGTTTGTACCCCTTAATTTCGCCCGACGAATTAAAAAATATGGACCGCAACTCCGTATTTATTTATACGAAATACGTTAATCCGTTTATATTAAACCTTAAATAACGGTTTTATTAGATTGGGATTGCTTCGCTGCGCTCGCAATGACGCGCAACTCCGTATTTATTTATACGAAATACGTTAATCCGTTTATATTAAACCTTAAATAACGGTTTTATTAGATTGGGATTGCTTCGCTGCGCTCGCAATGACGCGCAACTCCGTATTTA
>JAJZYC010000148.1 GCA_021806125.1 bacterium | reverse complement strand
GTTAAAGTTGTTTTGCCGTGGTCAACGTGGCCTATGGTTCCTATGTTGACATGGGGCTTAGATCTGTCAAATTTCTCTTTGGACATTTAATTCCTCCTATGAAAAATTAATCGTTTTTATTTTTATTTTGGAGCCCATGATCGGGATTGAACCGATGGCCTCTTCCTTACCAAGGAAGTGCTCCACCACTGAGCTACATGGGCATTCTCCGATAAAAAATGGAGCGGGAAACGGGATTCGAACCCGCGACCCTCAGCTTGGAAGGCTGACGCTCTAGCCAACTGAGCTATTCCCGCATTTAAAAAATTCAAAATCCATTAAATTTTAATATTATCTTTAATACTATATAAACTCAATAATAATATGGTGGAGAGGGAAGGATTCGAACCTTCGTAGACTCGCGCCGACAGATTTACAGTCTGTTCCCTTTAGCCGCTCGGGCACCTCTCCTCAACCCGCAACTTCAATTTATTTTGGAGCTGGCGATGGGAATCGAACCCGCAACCTGCTGATTACAAATCAGCTGCTCTGCCATTGAGCTACGCCAGCAAGGCAAAAAATTCCCAACATCCAATAATTTAGAAACTTTAATATTATCAAAATTTTTAACTACTTGTCAACAAATTTTTTTATTTTGTCATATATCGAAAATATTTATCGAACCTTATAGTTACAATAAATGCAGGTTAAGAAGCGCTATCGTGCGAAATAACGGTAAATTAATACCATCTATTTAAGATATACGGGATTTTTATCCGTTGCATCAGTTGGTATTTATTTTAAAAACTTTAACCAACCCGAAGTGATAAAATGTATTTTTTTAAAGAATCGAAACAATTTTTCAACGTTTCTTTACTCTGGTTAGACTTGGACATCATTATACAGCCCTCAAAAGAGGCGATAATAAAATCGCTTACTTTCGATATGTCTGAGCTTTTGGGTATTATTTCCCTGTCTTTAGCCTTTTTTAAGCCCGTTTCAAGAAAAGAGCGCCATAGGCTTATCACACCGTTGGTATGATTAGCAAGAATGACATCTTTAGCGGATATTTCAAGGATTAAATTTCCAAGGGGGCAGCCCGTCTTAGACAATCTTTCGGCGCCTTTATTAAATATTAAGTCTATAGTCGAACAGAGGGCTTCCAGCGGGTCATCCGATTTGTAAAAATCTCCCCAGACGGATTGGTAATGAGGCTTGATAACCTCTTCTATCACGGCTATAGCCACGTCTTTTTTAGATTTAAAATAATAGTAAATACAGCCTTTGGTCGCACCTATTGTAGACAATATATCCTGAATACCGGTATCCTCATACCCTTTTTCGAGCATAAGTTCAAAGGCCGCATTTACTATTTCTTTTCTTCTCGAATCCTTTATGTCTTTTCTATCTCCGTCTTTTTTTCCAGCCATTATTGTAAATTACATTTTTTTAAAAAGAAATGCAAGTTTTTGCGGAATTTTTCGATATGTTTTAAGGCTTTTTAGGATATGCATTTTTTAAAACGTCATGGGCTGATAGCCTTCCGCCATTAACTCGGCAATCCTCTGTCCGGCATGGACAAGTTCCATATCTTTTTTTTGAAGAGCTTTTGACACACCGAAACCTTCAGCAACAAAAACGCATGCTTGGGGGATTATATTGTTTTTTAAGACCTCGCCGTAAGCCTCTAGAATCTCTTTATCGTCAGTTTTAGCGATAAAATCTTCCGATGGGCCGAAAAACATGAGTTTAACGTCCTCAAACGCCCCGCTGTTTTTGGTTCTCCATGAAACGTTAAGACCGAGTTTGACCTTAATGGGACTGTCCTGACCCGATAAAATAATGATTAAAGCCTTTGCTTTTGACATAATAACCTCCTTAAAAGTATATTAATATTAATTGTAAAAATGGTATGCCGTTTGTTTTTATGACTTTTTAATATAAAATCTAATTTTTTCACCCTCTTCGATTGTTTTAACAAGCTCGTTTCTAGTCATTCTGCACCATGCAGGTATATCTTTCGAAGAAGCAGGGCTGTTCGAAATTATTTCGAATACCTCGCCTTTATCAAGCGTTTCAAGTTCATTTTTAATTTTAGGATACAAGGCGGCGCAGCTAAGGCAGCCCGTATCAATAACTTTCTTTGCGTCTAAAGACATGATTGCCTCCTTCTGAATATTAAGGTTTATTTAAGGTTCTTGCTAAAATTATGCTATATTAAAATACCAACCGGTTTGTATCTTATCGCATATAAAAACTTTTGTCAAGTTATTTCTGCTACCCTCACAGTTTTTTTGTTTAATTTTTTGAAAACTATTTATAGACGATAAGTTAATAGAAAAATCGGTAAAATTGGCTGCATAGGCAAAAAAAGAGATTATTGCTATTTATAGAAAATAACAACTAATAGAAAAAGGCTTGGAATATATTCATCTAATTGCTACGCCTGCTTTCCGATGCGCAATTATGTAGGCTCGATAAAAGATTGAAAAATATTGCGAAAAAGTTTTGCCTTAATAAGTTTTTTAATTATTCGTCGGATTAGACGGCGGATTGTTTCCGGTATTGCTTTTAATCAATTCCACCGATTCCGAATTGCGCAATATCGCATAAATAATTATACCTATAACGCCAAGAAAAATAACTATCAAAAGCCATATTATTTTATTTGCGTCGTTTTTCCACGGCCTTTTTAAAATATCTACGATAGCCCATATTAAAAGGCCCACGGTTAAAATAACAAATAAAAGTCCTAAAAGTCCGAACCCGAACATTCCCATAAAAAACATAACGTTAACCCCCTATATTAAGATTATGAAGCTTCCAGCGCCTTTAATAAATATTCGTCTATATCCGGCTGTCCCTTTAGCCATTCTTTGTAATCTTGAGGAACATCTTTAATAGGCGTTCCTTTATGCTTCCCGAACGGCATAGTTTTAGGAATTCGGACTTCTTCCGAAAATTTCCATATAGAACCCCATGAGGTTAATTCCGGTTTTTCTTTTAATATCAGGCGCAAAATATTTAAGCAAAGTTTTGCGTCGGTTAAGGCGTTGTGCCTTTCGACGAGAATTTTTCTGGCTACCCGTCTTTGTTCCGGTTCCGTCAGGGCATATGTCAACGCTGATAAATTATAAGAATCGAAGCCCCGCCATATGCTTTTTGCCATGGCAAGCGTATCTATTCTCTTAACGGGAGGTTTTCCTATCACCTGCCAGTCGTAGTCTATGTTGTGCCCTATTATATAGGCGGTATTATCGGGAAGTTTAAATTCGGAAGCCGGAGGACAATCTTTTATTTCTGCGTCCAATATATTATGAACCGCCATGGCGCCGAAAGAAATAGGCTTGCCGGGATTATAGCGGTTTATAAAAGTATCGTCCTGTTCGCTTAATGGATTGCCGTTAATAATAATGCCTGCGGCTTCTATCAAAACAGGTTCGGTAAAACCGGTAGTTTCAGTGTCGAATATTACTGCGGCCTTATTTTCCATTTATTTCGGAATTTTGCGAATTTATAGAATTTTCTTCTTTTTCGATATATTTTCTTATTTCTTTTTTATCGATTTTTTCCTTGATTTTTTCTTTTTCGTCGGGCTTTATTCTTTCGAAAAGATTGCGGTAGGTTGCCCTGTTATGTCCGCCTCCGTCCGCGCCGCCGATTTCCGTCCGTTTTAAAGAAGGGCTGAGTTTTTTCATTTTTTTTAAAACCCCGTAGACCCGAATCCGCCGTCTTTCCTGTCGGTATCTTCATCGACCTTGTTTACTAAATTAGGTTCCCCCGTCCATACTGGTATTATTAACATCTGGGCTATTTTTTGGCCGGGCAGGAACGTGACGGCATCTTTTGATTTGTTTTTTGCCAGCACTACAACCTCTCCCCTGTATTCACGGTCTATAACTCCGGCTTTTATTTCTATTTCTTTTAACGCCAAACCTGATTTTTCTTTAATAATCGCGGCAAAGCCCGCCGGAAACTCAATTTTAATGCCTGTATGCGCGGAAATTAAAACATCGGGCTCCAAAACGGTCTTTTCGCAGACGAAAAGGTCTAATCCCGCATCGCCTTTAATAGCCCGCCTTGGCATTACGGCTTCGGGATGAAATAGTTCGATATTTAAGAAGAAATCGGCAAACATTGAATTATCTTAAAATATAATATTATAAACAATATTTATTAAGGCAAGCATATTCGCCGAAAAGTTTGCGCTGAGGCCGCTTAATTTCATCGTTTCTTTGTTTTTCGCTCAAAACGGGATCTATTCCTTCTTTATGTTT
>JAJZYC010000147.1 GCA_021806125.1 bacterium | reverse complement strand
TTATATTATGGGGACAGAATTCAATTCTGTCCCCGCCACAACTTGATACAAACAAATCATAAATTTACTACATTATTATAGCATTGCTTACGAGCTGATGAATTCCACCGACCATTTCGGCATCTAACCCATACAAAGGAAATACTTTTGTAAACTGCGTCTTACAAATAGCGCAAATCAAGGCGTAAAAATTTACCCCATGATTATCTACCGCTTCTTTTACAGTCTGCATTCTCGGCATAGAACCTGCCAGCCTTACGTTCATTACTTCTTCCGTCAATAGTCCGCCGCCTGCACCGCAGCAAAAAGTGCTTTCTTTCGTCGTGCCTTCCCTTAATTCAACAAATTTATTTGCGGCGGCTTTTATTAATTCTCTCGGTATAGTAAATTGACCGCCTACGACATCGCCTATTCTGGAACCTCTCGCTACATTGCAGGAATCGTGAAACGTAACGACTTTATCGTCGTTTGCGGTTGGATCTAGCTTAATAACTCCGTCTTTTACAAGCCCTAAAGTGAAGTCGCAAATATGGGTAGGCTGTTTATATTTTGAATCGAGAAAATCGAAGGGTCCGTTCATAGTATTGGAATACATATATGCCGCTCTCCATGCATGTCCGCATTCTCCTATAATGACTCTCTTTACCTTAAGCCTTCTTGCCTCATCCCATATCCTTTTATTGATTTCTTTGGTGTTTTGATAGCTTCCTATAAACTTTCCGAAATTACCCGCTTCGGACGCATACGAAGAAACCGTATAGCTTATACCGGCCTTATGAAACACTTTTGCATATCCTTTCAGAGATTCCATATGCGGCATAGCAAAAAAATCAGCCGATGGGGGAACAAGCAAAACTTCGGCTCCCTCTACGTCCATAGGAATTTTTACGCCTTTTCCGCCTTCTTCTTCTATTTCTTCTTCCAAGTCGTCAAGAGTGTTTCTTAGCGCTGCGGCATTTATTCCGATATTGTTTCCCGTAGTATATACCTTGTGAATAACTTCGGTAGTGTATTTTTGTCCGAGACCTATTGAATCCATAATCTGTCTTGCCGCCATAGTGATTTCGGCCGTATCTATCCCATAAGGACAAAATACGGAACACCTTCTGCACTCCGAACACTGCCAGAAATATGTGTACCATTCCTTCAAAACTTCTTCCGTCAATTCCTGCGCATTTGAAATGCTTTTAAAAAATCCCGACGGGGTAAAATAATATCTGTAAACCTTTCTCATTAACTCCTGTCTTTGAACCGGCATATTATTCGGGTCGGACGTTCCGAGAAAAAACTGGCATTTGTCCGTGCATGCTCCGCATCTTACGCATATATCCATATAATCCCTTACGGCTTTATTATGGTCTAATATCTGTTTAAATACTCCAAGAGCTTTATCTTTCCAACCGTCTTGCAGTTTCGCGGGAAAGCCAAGCGCTTCCATGTCTTCTTTCTGCGCTCCTATCATATGTTCATACGAAGATGCTCCCGGGACTATCTTCGGTATCGAAATATTTCCGTCCAATACCGGTATTTTATATTTACTTTTCGGCTTAGCCATACTGTATATACCTCCGATTAATTCTTATAAAGAATCAAAATTGCAGGTTATTAATTAATATTTTTTATAATTTATATTTTATTTATTAAATTTTTTATGCTTATATTAAACTGCACGCTGTCTATATTGAAAGATCTTTTGCATTCGGGCGATAGTACCTTTCTTCAATAGGATTATCCGCCATATTTCTTGTCGGAGAAAAGAATATTCCCACGAAATGCATAACTTTACTAAAAGGTATGTAAAGAATCAACAGCATTACTAATGTATAGTGCATTAGAAACAAGGGATTCGACGGTATATTCGTGAATTGAAACGTTAAAAGACCGTCCATATATGGACCAAGCTGTTTATCGACCAAGGTCAAAGCTGCAGGCGTTAATACAAAGTTCAAAGACAGACCTGCTATACCGATAAGCATTAATAAAATCAATATTAGATAGTCCTGAAAAAGAGATATAAATTTTACTCTTTCTACCACGACTCTTCTCATTAATAAAAGAAAAAGAGACAAAACCATAACTATGCCGCAAACTATACCGGAGATAACGAAATAGTTATACCATGAAGGCAGAGGGTTAGTATAAACAAAATGGCGCGCAAAATGCATGGCTATTAAAAGAAAAAACGAAATATGAAACAAATATCCGAATACCCATGTAGGTTTATTTGATTTAAAAAGACTTTTAAAGAAAAATACCTCTCCGAGAACCCTTGCGAATGCCCCGCTTTTTGTAAGAGGCGCCGGAGTCAGCATAATTTTAATAGGCTGCGGCGTAGTTGCATATTGATATATTCTCAAAATAACGCCTATAGCAAAAACTAATCCGACAGAATATGTAATTACTAAATATATATATGTAGTTACGTTAAGAGGTTCCATATTTACTCCCCCCTGAATAAATAATTTTATTTTTGTTTTTACATTTAATTAATACGAACGTTATATGCAATATAAATGTTCATATAATAATCAAGCGGCTTTTAAGCCGCTTGATTAATTTGTGATTCATTATTTGTATTAAACGCAGCCTGTCGGTTTTGGAAGACCTGATATTTTTGCAAGCTGTTTTGCCGGGCCTTCAGGAAATAATTCATAAATGAATTTATTTGCTTCTTTTTTATCGGGTAAATTTTCAAGGTTCATAACTTCTTTCGTCAGCGATTTAATAGCCGGCGCAACCTGAAATTTCTGGAAATAATCCCTAATCCATTCAATTAATTTCCAGTGCTTTTCTGTTAATTCTACATTTTCCTGTTTCGCAAGAACCTCAGCAAGACCTTTGTCCCAATCTCCAAGATTCTGAAGGTAACCTTCGTCATCCGTTTCTATCGTTTTTCCGTTATAAACAAAACTTGCCATAAATAACCTCCATTAGAATTAAATTAAATTTAATTTATTTGAATTTATTACATTATAATATAATAAATAAAAGCTAAGTTTACAACATATCTATATAACCGCAGGGACAGCTTTCGGCGCATTTTTTGCAACCGTTGCACGTTTCGAGGTGAAATTCAAAATGCTGGCCCTTAGGCAATTTTTTTACTGCGCTCTGCGAGCAGTATTCAAAACAGCTGCCGCAGTCGAAGCAGAGTCCGCAACTCATGCATCTCTTTACTTCGGAAACCAATTCGTCGAAATTAAGGTCGTTTAAAATCCCTTCGAAATCTTTAACTCTTTCTTTAGGATCTCTCGATGTTCTTTTTTTTCTTTCGGCCGGCTGAAAATATGCAAGATACATATTTTTCCCTTCCCTGTTTACCGCATCGTCGTATTTTATAACTCTTCTTTCATCGTTAACAACCTGTTCTCCGCTAAACTTTTTATGTATAGCGTATGCGGCATATCTTCCCATTCCGATAGCATCCGTAACTAGACCGAACCTTAATATATCGCCGCCGGCAAACATTTTATCTTCTCCTGCGACGAGATAATTGTCGTCAACTTTTAAAAATTCGTTGTTCGGATTTTTAGTAAGATTTTCTAAACCTTTATAATCCGGTTTTTGGCCGAACGAATATATCAGCGTGTCTAATTTTAAATTAAGTTCCTGTCCGCCTTCGATGATTATAGGATGAACCCTGCCGGATGCATCTTTTTCCGAAAGTTTCATTTTTTTGAGTTTTACCGCTACGGCTTTGCCGTTTTCAGTAACTATCTCGTCGAGCGCAAATAAAAACTCGAATTTTATACCTTCGGCGTGACCCTCTTTTACTTCAGTAGAACCTTTTTCTTCTATTTCGGATGCATCGTTAACCGTGCCTTTATTATAAATAAACGTGACGTTGGCTCCCAGCCTTTTTGCTACCATTCCTGCGTCCATTGCGCTGTCGCTCCCGATAACTACCACTTCTTTACCGGCATCTTTAAGTTCTCCGGAAGCCGCTTTCTGCAGAAATTCTATTCCGGTATAAACATTAGGAGAATCTGCACCGTTCATCTTCATTTTTATAGGTTCGTGAGTTCCTATGGCTATAAATATTGCGTCGTATTCTGATTTAAGGCTGTCTAACGTTACGTCCGTTCCTATGTTAACCCCTGTTTTAATCTCTACCCCGAGGTTTTTAATGCGCTGAACTTCCGCGTCTATGATATCTAACGGCAACCTGAAACGGGGTATTCCGTACCTTAAATATCCTCCTGTTTCCGGAAATTTTTCGAAAATAGTAACGTTATATCCCCTTAAAGCAAGATGGTAGGCTGCGGATAATCCTGCAGGACCGCTTCCTATTATTGCAAT
>JAJZYC010000146.1 GCA_021806125.1 bacterium | reverse complement strand
GGTATCCGTATCTAAATATTCCGTATCAAGATACCTTTCAAGAATATTTTCGGCTATTGCGGAAACTGCATCGTTTAATTGCTCCCCGCTATATAAATAGCCGGTTTCTTCCGCAACGTCCTTAATGGTTCTTACAAGTCTGTCGTTTACCGGTATTTCGTAGCTTATTTTGATTTTTCCGGCGCCGGAAATAAAAAGCGGCGGTATATTAATTCCGTCTATCCAGTCCTCGATACTATCGATTAATGTTTCAATACTCTTGATGTTGTCGTCTAATTCTTTAGAAGCAAGCATTTTGTCTATTAATCCGCTAATATCTTTAACTTTATCTTTATTCTCTTTTAGCTCCGCCCTGACGGTATCTAAATTATTAACTATATACGCTTTTGCAAGATTAGTTTTGTAATCGTATATATTGAAAAACGGGTCATCGCCTTTAAATTCTGGCATAATTCCCGGCCCGTGCAGGCAGGCATAATCATCTAAATTGTTTTCGATAATGTCGTGATAAATTATGTTTTTAATGTTTTGCATAGCCATAACGGCTTTTCTTATGTTTCTTCCGTTCATTTTTTTTACCTCTTAAAGTTACTTTTGTTTTACATATTTATAGCGAAGTTGCGTTTTATATATACTCCTTATTAAAAAATGGAAATCCTTCATAGATTTTTTGCAAAGAATCGATTAACTCTTTAAAAAAATCTGTCGTCGGTATAAATATGTTTTTATTGTCCTCGTTCCAAGCGTATATCCAGTTATCGCTTTCGCCTACTATATATTCTTTGCAATCGTGTTCGCTCTCTATATAAACTGTATTGCGCCAACCGCCGTTGTCGGCTATGTATTCCGTTGCGATTATTCTTTTAATTGGTTTGCCGAACATATTTTGGACGTTATCGAAGTCTTTGCGCATCGCGGCTTTTACATAATCCGCATAGCCGGCCGCAAGTTTTGATTCAATCGTTTCTACTGTTTTTTTTGCTATTTCAAGCTTCTTTTTTAAAGAAATGTAATCATTTGCGTTTGTTGCCATAAGTAAAACCCCCTATAAGTTAAATTAAATTTTTACAACGATTATTAAGCCATTCGTCCTCGTCGAATTTATACCGCTTTAACAACTTGTATTCGGCGTATTCGGCGGAATCGTCGTTAAAAAATTCTTTAACGGCAGGCAGAAGGCTTTTAAATTGAGCCTCCAATGCTTCGTCTCTAAAAAAATATCCCTTACCGTCCAGTTCTATATTGTAAGAATTATCCCTTACCAGCTCGAATAATTTATCGTTATGATAATTCCAAAACGCTTTTTCTAATTTTTCTAATTTACTCATTCCTTTTTTTATATTGCGGGCGATATCCTTGTTGCTGATAATATCCCTGCCCGCAAATATCGTATCTAAAATATTTTTTTCTCTGTCGAAAACATTCATAATGCATCCCTTCTTTATAAAAATTATTAATATGCAAAGTTATTTTTTAAGAATTCACAAACTTTGTATAATCATAACCTGCCGTTGATATAATCTCCTCTATGTCATTCTCATGGAGAATGGCATACGAAAACGTTTCGTTAGACAATGCGCAATCATCGGCAAAGTCCTCGATGTATTTATCGATATCGGCTGAATCCTCATCGAAAATTTCGATGCTGTCAAATTCATTATTAACAATGGCTATAACTAAAACCTCGTTGCATTTCATTTTTAATATCTCCTTTTAAATTTTAATTTGTTTTTTTAGACCTCTTCCTCGTCTATATAGGGAAATTCCCTATATATATGACGCAGGACGCTTAATGCGTCTTCAGGCACGTCAAAGGGCGGGATAGCTCCGTTAACGGCGTTCTCATCCCAATATTCCGATATGTTTGGAAAATTTTCTCATCTTTACACATCCCTCTTATTAAATTCAATCTATTTCAAAAAATCTCGCTTCAAGATGTTTTACTTTATTTGGATATACCCGAAGTCCCCATATCGCTCCGTCTTCCCCCGTATAAATTAAATCGATATACCCCTTTACGAGATATTTAGAAACGCTCTCGGCAAATTCTTCATCATCGTAAAACTTGCCTGTGTAATTGTCCGTTTCTATTGAATAACCGCCATAACTTGATTTAACAACTTTTACATCTCCCATTCCATAATCAAGCTTTGAAATTTTTTCGTTGAGTTCATCTAAATTTTCAATTTCTGCTTTGTAAAATTCGTAATCTAATGTGCTTTCGTATCCCATAATAAAGCCCCCTTTTTTAAAATTCGCATTGCGGACAAATATTTTTGTTTTCTTTGCCGCTTGATTAATTTTCCCCTTTCATACCTTTAATTTGCGCTTCTTTTATCAAATAAAAAGTGAATGTATATTTAAATCTGTAAGGAAATATCCACATTTTACCCCCCCCCCCCCCAAAAACTTAAAATTCATTAATTTGTTTTTTTATATTATGCTTATTGCTAAAATAAAATACTTCCCTATTGGTTACTTTGACAGCGCAAAAATCATCTATATGGTTATAATTATCGCAATTCCCGCATACTCTTTCATCGCTATAATAAAAGCATTTATTTTCCGTAAACAAATGCTTTCTATTGCAAAATTCTTTTTTTTCGTTATAAAATATACACCCCTTACACATATCTTCTCCCCTTCTAAATGTTTACTTTTTAACTCTTATAAATATAGCGAAGTTGTGATACTTCACACATATTCCATAAACTTATAAGGATATGAATCCCATATTTCCCGTAATATATCGGCGATATCGTCCTTTATATCTTCTCCTCTTTTTGCTAAGTCGTCTTGTTGCCAATATCTGCTTGAATCCAGTTCTATCCTTATTAAGCGTTCTTTTTCGTTTATTAAAGCCATCTGCGCCCAGTCGCCCGAATCGTCCACATAAGTAAAACAGATAAGTTTATCGAATTTTGTATTAAAATATTTTTCTAATTTATCAATTTTTTCGGGCATAGCTTCCTTTAAAACTTTTATATGTATTTTATTGATATATTATTCTATTTCGGAAACCTTTCCCTTAAGCGCTAAACGCTTTTTTAATAATTCTTTTTCTTGATATTCATAAGATTCTTTTTCCGTATTCATTTTCCCCCTCTTATGTTTTTAATTTTCTATGTTCGCCTCTTGTTCCCCTTTTATCAGCCTTGCCGCCTTTTCCGCCGCTCCTGCGGCTTTTACCAACATCGTGGGCTTTTCCTTAAATTCCGAAACCCAACCCTTTAAATATGCGGGCGTGTTGTCTTTAATTTTTCCCCGCCCAGCTATAAATAGAGCCGTAAATTCAGCGATAAGCTCTTCGAAGCTGTAATTTTCGTTGCCCCATTCGTTGTTTATTTTTCTATTTAATGCCATTGCAGTGCTATGCCCTGCCTCGTGGGCAAGTGTGTATAAATAATCCCTATGCGAAACAAATCTCTCGCGGGGCGGTATGGTTATTAAATTTTGATTGTAATAAAAACTTGCGCTGTTTCCGCCTTCTTCTAAATTAACGCCTGCTCTTGCAATATAATCTAACAATGTTTTTTCAATAATCTTGTCTTCCTTGTTTGGATTTACGGGTTCGGTTCTTTCGGGTATGAATTTAGAAAGGTCGCCTTCAACTGCGTTTTCGTTGAAGACATTATAATATTTTAAAACAAATTTCCTTTTTTCTCCGTCTTCGTCTTCGTCTTTATCTTTTTTTTCAATCGGGCTGTAAAAAATGGCGATAGCGCTTTTAGCCCCTTTTTTAATATTTAAACCTTTCTGCTTTGCCTGATTGAATGTTGTCCAGTAGTCGCCGTTTTTTAACAAAAACCTATTAACGCCCCTGTAATAGACTTTTGTCGTTAAGTTTGCGGGGGCTTTCAGTTTCCAAGTCCTCTGCCAAAAAACCTCTCCCGTCGTCTCTATTTCCTTTATTATGTTTTCTGAAATAATTTGATATACATTCATTTTTTTGCCTCCGTTTATTTATCGTTTATATATAAATAGCGAAGTTAAAACCTTTAAAAACAGTAATAAGAAATATAATCGTCTCCCTGTTTTTTGGCAATTTCCATATCTTCTTTTATTACTTTTTTTGTTTCTTCCCTGATATCTTCATCTTTTAATGCTTTTTCTAATTCTTCAAAAGTTATTTCGATTATCCCGGAATCATTAGAGTTAAGCATATTGATATCAAAATATTTCAATAGCTCGCCTATCGAAAAAGAATATTCGTATTCAAGTTTGGTTATTCTATGTGCTCCTATACTCAATTTTTAGTCTCCTTTTAATGTTTATTTTTTTATTTGATTTAAGCACTGCATAAACTAAATCCAC
>JAJZYC010000145.1 GCA_021806125.1 bacterium | reverse complement strand
CAAATTACGGCGCGGGCAACCACAATACCCTTTACACCGTAGAACCTGGAGATACGCTTCTGGGAATAGCTTCTAAATACGGCGTGCCGCTTGGAACTATCGAAAGATACAACGGGCTTAACAATTATTCTATGCTTAAAGTAGGCGAAAGAATTACTATTCCGGGGACGGCAGGCTCCCGCATATCTTATGCCCGAAAAAATTATAGCAATGCCGGCTTAACTTATATTATAGTAAAACCGGGTATGACTTTATGGAGCATAGCTCAAAAATTTAACGTATCGTTGAATTTTATTAAAAACATAAATCATATCAGAGGAAACGATATCCATTCAGGAGAAAAAATATTTTTAAAAGGCGGCGGCAATCCTAATATTAGATATTCTTATATTAGTAACGGAGTCCATAAAAAAAAGGAAGTCGGATTATTCCATTACAGGGTAAAATTCGGTGATTCTCTTTATGCTATTTCGTCAAAATTTCATGAAAACCTTAAAAATATAATGGCAGAAAATAATTTAAAAAATCCAAATTCTATCTACCCAGGCGAAGTTCTTAAGATAACCAGATAAAAAATGATATCTTTTGATGAAGCATCTGAAATAATAAACTCTGCCGCCATATATCTAAAACCGGAAAACATATCCGTATTAAATGCATTAGACAGGGTTTTGCATAGCGATGCCGCATCTAAGGTAAATTATCCGGCAGAAAACAACTCGGCAATGGACGGATATGCCGTAAATTCAAAACTCGTTTCAAAAATAGATGCCGCCGGGTTAAAATTAGAAATAGATAAAAAAGTTATATATGCGGGGAGCGGTTTAAAAGCTTCAGTAAAAAATGATTCAGCCGTGCGCATAATGACGGGAGGATACCTTCCCGAAACATTAGACGCGGTGATTCCCATCGAAGATGCCATAGTCGAAGATAACCATCTGATTATAAAGTTTCCGGTCAAACCTGATAAAAATGTAAGAAAAAAGGGTGAGGATATAAAAAGCGGAGACATAATCTTAAATAAAAACACAAGATTAACCCCTGAAAACATATCGTTGCTTGCATCATGCAATATTAAAAAAATAAGTGCGTATGAAAAAATACCCGTATCGATTATTTCTACCGGCAACGAAATAATTGATTTTAACCGTAAACCTAAATACGGCAAAATCTATAATTCCAACGGGATACTGGCAGAAAAATTTTTACTTCAAAACGGCTGCGCTGTTTTAAATAACGCCGTATGTAAAGACGATTTAAAAGAAATAGAAGCAACTTTATCGCACGCCGCAAAAATTAGCAAAATAATAATAACTTCCGCCGGCGCTTCTTTCGGCGACAAAGATTTTACAGAAAAAGCCCTCGAATCCGTCGGCTTCAAAATTAAATTCAGGCAAGTAGCAATAAAACCCGCAAAACCTTTCTCATTCGGGCTGATTAATAAAAAAATACCGGTTTTTATGCTTCCCGGAAATCCCGTTGCATTTTATACATGCTTAGCCATATTCGTAAAGCCGTTTATAAACAAGCATATTAAAATAAACAGCCGTATGCATATAATTAAATCAAAATCTTCATTCGAATATATTAAAAACAACAAAAGAAGTGAATTTATACCTGCGCGTACTTTTTATAAAGACGGCATAGTATATTCGGAAATCTATAAAAAAACGGGACCTGCAATGATCAGCTCTCTCGGTTATATGAATTCTATCGTATACGTCCCCGAAAGCGTCTCTAAGGTGCATAAGGACGAACTGCTGGATACATACCTGATTTAATAATAAATTATGAAAAAACAAAAAATCTTAATCGTCGATGACGAACAAAGCTTGGTTTATGTTTTAAAAAAACTTCTGGAGGACGAATTTATTATCGATACCGCTTCCGACGGAGAAGAAGCGCTGTCGCATATCAAAAAGAATGAATATTTTGCGATATTTTTGGATATACGGATTCCAAAAATTAACGGCATGGAAGTATTGGCTTATACAAGAAAATTGGACACCAAGCCTAACGTTATAATTATGACCGCCCAGAATACTATGGTAAACGCGATAGACGCTATGAAACAGGGCGCATACGATTATATAACGAAACCTTTTGAATTGGAAGAGATTCTAGGCATAATTGAAAAAATAAAAAAGAACGAAAATTTAGCAAATAAAAAATTAGAAAAATCTGAAGATTTTCTTGATACACTGCTGGTAGGCAAATCTAAAACTATGCAGGAAGTTTTTAAAACAATAGGCAAATTGTCGCATAACAACATCACCGTATTAATTCTGGGAGAATCCGGCACAGGCAAAGAACTTGTAGCAAGAGCTATCCATTTAAACAGCGTAAGGAGCGATAAGCCGTTTATTGTAGTCAATACTCCTTCCGTTCCTTCTGAACTGCTCGAATCGGAACTATTCGGACACGAGAAAGGTTCATATACCGGCGCGAACGAAAAAAAAGAAGGGAAATTCATTAGCGCGAACGGAGGAACAATCTTTTTAGACGAAATCGGAGATATGCCTTTAAATCTTCAGGCTAAACTTTTGCGCGTTATACAGGAAAAAGAGGTTGAACCGGTAGGCTCCAATAAACCGGCCAAAATCGACGTCAGAATTATTGCCGCTACGAATAAAAATCTTAAGTCGATGATTAAGAACGCAAAATTCAGGGAAGATTTATACTACCGACTGAATGTTATAGAAATTACACTGCCGCCTTTAAGAGAACGAAAATCGGATATACCTATTTTAGCCGACTTTTTTATAAAAAAGTTTTCTGAAGAGCTTAACATCCCCGAAAAACGGTTAAGCGCCGACGCCCTTTCATTTCTTCAGTCGTATAATTTTCCTGGAAATATCAGGGAATTAGAAAACGCCATAAGAAGATGCATGGTTATGTCGCCTTCGTCTATATTGAATTCCGAGGATTTCATAGAAATATTGAGCAACGACGAGAATAATTTAATTATCGATGATAAAAGCTTAAAATATAAAAAAACGGAAATTAATTCATTTGAAGACATTATAAGACATAAGATAAAAAATTACGCCGAAAAGGTCAAAGATACCGAAATTAACGACGTTTATAAATCCATAATGGGCCTGACCGAAAAAATCATTATAGAAGAAATCCTGAATCTATATAATTTTAACCAGCTGAAAGTTTCCAAACTTCTAGGAATAAACAGGAATACTCTGCGAAAAAAAATAAACGAATACAAAATAGATTTAAAGAAAACAAATTAATATTCTTCTTCCTTCCACATATCTTTAGTAAACCTTACGACTTTATTTCTGCCGTTCTCTTTTGCTTCGTAAAGGGCAACGTCGGAATATTTAACCGCCTGCCAAAACTTGTCGGAATCCGAAGGATATTCGCATACTCCTACGCTTATGGTCTTTTTAAGAACCACTCCGCCGGGAATCTCCAGCGGCGACGATTCCACGGCTTTCCTGATTTTTTCCGCGATGACAACGCCTTCCCCTTCTTTTATGTCTATCAAAAGGGCAAGGAATTCTTCGCCGCCGAATCTAACTGCAATATCCGAACTTCTTATGCTTTTTCTTATCTGTTTAGAAACATTCCTAAGGACTATGTCTCCGTTGTCGTGGCCGTATTTATCGTTTACCTCCTTAAAGTGGTCAACGTCCAACATTAAAATTCCCAAATTCGTGCCGCGGCGTTTTATACCGGCAACGATATTTTCGGAAGATTCGTCTAAATACCTCCTGTTGTATAAACCGGTAAGCTGGTCCACTATCGACTGCTCTTTTAATAGCTCCATCAATTTTCTCGATTCGATAACAGGTGATGCTTCCGCGAGATAGCCTTTAATATAGGGTATCATCCAGTGGACGAAATCCGCCACGTCGTTGTCAAATATAAGCTGTAAAACCATTCCGACTTTACCGCCTATATATATAGGGATGCAATAGTAATTATATTTTTCGTTGCAAGTTTCGCTCGTTCCGCCTTCATTTTCTTCGGGAACGTTAAACTTAAAATTAGGACAGATGCATGGAAAATTTAAAGAATCTACGTCTCCGCCGGTTCTTTTTGCTCTGCAGGAATCGGCGTCTTCTAAAGACGACCTGTCGCACCACATATCGTCTTTGCCTAAGTTAATTTTGGAGCCGACGGTAAGAAGGCTCATTTTATTGTTATCGCCTACCTCATATATTGCGTAATTTTCAAAACACATATAGTCCCTGATTATAGACTCTATTCTTCTTATTATATCTTTTTTAGTCCTGTCCTTTTCTATTACTCTTTTAAAATTATAAATCCTAACGAGTTCATTTATGATTTTTATAGTATCTTT
>JAJZYC010000144.1 GCA_021806125.1 bacterium | reverse complement strand
TATAATTATCGGGACGCATAAATTGCTGTCGGAAAAAATAGAATATAAGGATATAGGTCTTCTGATTATCGACGAAGAGCAAAAATTCGGCGCAATGCAGAAAGAAAAAATAAAAAAGTTAAGATATTCGATAGACGTTTTGGCGATGAGCGCAACTCCTATTCCAAGGACGCTTTACATGTCTATGTCGGGAATAAGGGACTTAAGTATTATAAGCACGCCTCCGTCCGGGCGAAAAAACGTTATAACGGAAATAGTAAACTACGACGAAGAGATAATGAAGAAAGCGATATTTAACGAAATAAGCAGAGGCGGACAGGTTTATTTTATAGATAACCGGATATCTCATTTAGATTCCGTTCGGGACAGGCTTGCTAAAATTATGCCGGATATAAGAATAGGAGTAGTTCACGGAAGGTTGGAACCGGAAAAAATTATGGATATTATGCATATTTTTTACGATAAAGGATACGACATCCTGCTTTCGACAGCTATAATAGAATCGGGATTGGACAATCCTAACGTAAATACGATTATTATAAATAATGCCGAAAAATTAGGGCTTAGCCAGCTTTATCAATTAAGGGGAAGGGTCGGAAGATCGCATATTCAGGCATATTGCTATGCCGTTATAGGAATGCCTGTCGAAAATATAAGCCCGGAACAGATGAAAAGGCTCGGCGCCGTTAAAGAATACAGCGAATTGAGTTCGGGATTTAAACTTGCCATGGCGGATTTAGAAATAAGGGGCGCGGGAAATATCTTGGGGGGAGCTCAATCCGGACATATAAACTCGGTCGGTCTTGAGATGTGCATGCAGATGTTAAAGGAAGAAATTGAAAAAATGCGCGGCATAATATTGCCGGCGCAGATTAATCCCGAAGTTAAAACTAATCTGTCTGCTTATATTCCTAAAAGCTATATAGAAGACGAAAAAACCAAGACCTCTTTTTATCGAAAGCTGGCTAATTGCGTAACTATTAACGACGTAGAAAATATAAATAAGGAGCTTGAAGACAGATTTGGCAGGATTGAAGACCCCGTCAAAAATCTGTTAAAAATTGCAGAACTTAAAATTAATATGAAAAATTGCAAGGTCAACCTTATCGAGATTAAAGACGGCGAGTTTATTATGGAATTTCATAATTCTGCGGCATCCATTTTAGAAAGGCTTATAAAATTTATAAACGATAAAGAATCTTCGTCGGAATATATGATTAATTTTATAGACGAATTTAAAATGAGGTTAAGGTTTAAACATTATGATTCTAAACAGGATAACATAGAGAAAGCTAAAATTATCTTGCAACGATTATACGGCTATGTTAATATTTAAATAAATGTATTTGCTTTAACTTAACTTAATTTAACTTTTATTTGTTCAAGAGGGAAAAATGAAAAAGCTTAAAGGTTCTATTTTATTAATTGCCCTGTTTTCGATAGTATTATCGATGGGTCTTTACGGATGCGCAAAGAAACAGCCTGCCGCATCTTCTAAAGTAATTGCGGAAGTAAACGGAAAACCTATTACAGCCGCAAAATTTCAAGAGGAAATGTCTAAATTTCCGCCTGAACTAAGATCTTATCTCGAAACGCCTGCGGGCGAAAAGAGGCTGCTAAAAAGTCTTGTGGACAGGCAGATTTTAGTAAGCGAGGCTTTAAAAGAAGGGGTAAATAAATCAAAATCTTATAAAACGCAGATTTCTGATTTTAAAAAAGGTCTTTTAGTCCAGCTTTTACTGCATAAAGAAGTTGCAAATAAAGTAAAAGTGACGGCGGCGGATGCCAAGGCTTATTATAAAAAACACTATTTTTCTTTTAATCTGCCTTCTAAAATTAACGTAAGCTATATACAGGTAAATTCTCCGAAAAAAGCTCAGTTAGCATATAAAATGCTTACGTCGGGAAAACCTTTTCCGGCGGTAGCGCAAAAATATTCGATAGCGCCTAATGCAAAAAACGGCGGCATGCTCGGCTGGATAAAATTTCAAGAAACTACTCCGGCTTTTAATAATGCGGCTTTCAGCATTCCTAAGGTCGGCGGTATATCAAAGATAGTAAGGGTCGGCAGCCATTACGATATTATAAAATTGAATAACATCGTTGCCGGAAAACCGAAACCTTTTTCGTCGTTAAAAAATCAGATAATAATGATAATGAAACAGAAAGAAGCATCGAAAATTTTAAAATCTTTTGTAGGAAATTTAAGAAAGAAAGCTAAAATTAAGTATTTTTATAAAAATTTGCCGGTTGCAAATTCTGTGGCATCTCAAGTATCGCCGGGTCAGGCTAAAGCGGCTGCAAAAAAATAAAAAACAGTTAAAAGCATTATAAAAGCTACAATAAAATATTTTGATAATCAGAATACGGCATAAAATATAATTTATGCCGTATTCGCTTATAAGTAATAATAATTACGGAATTATATCCGTTTTATTAATAAAAAAATGAGAAAAAATAATTTTTTTGTAATATTAATATCCGTAATTTTGACGTCGGTTTTATTTTCCGCCTTAATAAAAAATGCAAATGCCGTAATAATAGACCAGGTAATAGCGGTAGTAAATAAAACGCCGATAACCCTCTACGAGTTTGCAAAATTCGACAGGCAGGCTTTCGAACAATACGAACAGATGCAAAACGAAGCGTCTCAGGGTATTTTTACCCAGGAAGATATGGCGGTTATGTCTAAGACTAAAGCCGTCCTTAATGTGTTAATCGATAAAATTTTAATCAGGCAGGAAGAAGAAAAAGCCGCTATTTATATTGCGCCCAAACAGTTAAAAGCCTATGTTAAGTCGGTGGCTCTCGCCAATAACTTTACGGTTAATCAGTTTTTTAAGTTTTTAGCTAAAAAGGGAATAAGTAAAAAAGCATATCTAAAACAGGTCAAAAATCATTTTATGGAAGTAGAACTTTTAAGGAAAGTCTTTGGAAATAAAATGGTAATAACAAAAAGCCAATTAATAGATTATTATAGAAAAAATATAGAAGAATTCAGGGGAGAGCCGCAAGTCGATCTTAAACTTATATTTTTAGCTGTACCTAAAAATGCAAATAAAAAAACTAAAGAAGAAATATATAAAAAAATTTCTGCAATAAGGGAAGATGCAATATCCGGAACCAAAAGTTTTTCCGAACTTGCGAGGGAATATTCCGAAGATCCTTCCGAAAAAAACGGCGGAAGGATAGGGTATGTTTATAAAAATAAACTGTCGCCCAATTTTTCCGATATTGCATTCAGGCTGCATGTCGGACAGATAAGTCCGATTATAAGGACTAAATTCGGTTACGCTATATTGAAGTCGGTCGGCAAAAAGATGGGTTCGTTTAGAACTTTTAAACAGATAAAGCCTGAAATATTTTCGATTCTCGAAAAATATAGAACAAATAAATATTTAAGAAAAATTTTAAAAAAAGCAAGAAAAAATTCTTACGTTAAAATATTGATTGCGGTATAAAAAAGTAAAAATAAAATTGAACGAAAAAAATCGTTTTATAGGCATTACTATGGGCGACCCCGGCGGAATAGGGCCGGAAATAGCAATTAAGTCCGTTAAACATTTTATAGACGAAGGCGAATATATTAAACCGGTTATTTTTGGGTCTTTTGAAAACATAGAATATACTTCGCATAATATAACAAAAATCGATACCCCTATAAATTTAATTAAACCCGATTTGTCTATAAATTATGCTTATCAAACCGGAAAAATAAACGTAATCGATTTAGCTTCTAAATCTTATGCGCAGGTTAAGTATGGATACGTTAATCATGCTTACGCAAAAGACGTCGAAAAATTTATAGAGACAGCCGTTAATTTTTCCGTAAAAGAAAAAATACTCGGTTTTGCGACTGCACCTATTAATAAAAATATGATGCTTAAAGGCGGCGCAAGATTCGGCGGACACACCGAGCTTTTAGGGTATTTGGCAGGTTCCGACGATTTTGCCATGCTTTTCTATTCCGATAAACTTATTACTATTCTTTCGACAATCCATATTCCTATTTCGGAAGTTCCGTCAAAAATTACTAAAGATCTGCTCAGAAAAATAATAAAAATTTCATTAGACTGGTTAAAAATAGACCTGGGAGAAAATAGTCCGAATATTGCGGTTCTCGGTTTAAATCCACATGCGGGAGAAAACGGAAAAATAGGAAACGAAGAGAAAGAAATCATAGCTCCCGTTATAGAAGAATTTAAGAATAATAAAGAAAATATAGCCGGCCCTTTCCCTGCGGATAGTTTTTTTGCCGAAAAATATAAAAAATTCGATTTAATCGTTGCTATGTATCACGATCAGGCGTTGATACCTTTTAAACT
>JAJZYC010000143.1 GCA_021806125.1 bacterium | reverse complement strand
TGATAGACACGGACGCCAATATCGCGAAAGCGGGAATCCAGAATTTATAAGTTGTTGAACCAATTTTCATAGTTTCTATCGGTGATTCAAGATATTTATATATTTTTTTACCTCTTCGGTTTTCTTGATTTTATATGATTTTTCTAAATATTCCAGGGCTTTTTTATATTTTTTCAGCATAAAATAATCCATACCGGTATGTTTCAATACGGTTGCGGATTTACCGAGCTTTTTAAGAGCGGTTTTAAATAATATCAACGCCTTAGCGTATTTTTTTTCCCTGTAATATACGAATCCCAAGCTGTCGAGAATAAAAGGAGAGCTTTTATCGTAAGATAAAGCTTTTTTTATCATCATTTCCGCCTTTTTTAAATTTTTGTTTTTTAAGGCGAGATAATACCCTATATAATTAAGCGCATCGGCGTCGTAAGGATTTATTTTTAATATCTTTTTCATAGCCGCATAAGCTTTACCGTCTTTTTTTAGCTCATGATAAGCCGAACCTAATTCGTATAACAGGGGGGTATTATTCGGAAATTTTAACAGCCCTTCTTTTACGGTATCTTTCGACATGCGGTAATCTTTTATCTCAGCGAGAGCTATAGCCGAAAAATAATAAAACTTTAAATTTTTATCCAGCTTATTATCGGAAAGCATTCCCGATATAATACTTTCGATGGATTTCCGGTATTTAATATTTCCGGTTTTTTTATAGCCGTTTATGTATATTTCTATTTCCTGAAGTTTAGCGTCTATATAATGCCTTCCCGGTTTCAGCCTGTTTAAATAAAGCAGTCCTTTTTTGTAATTTTTTTGCAATATATACGATATTCCTATGAAGAAATAAGCATTGTTTATTAATCTATAATTATCTTTAGAATTTTTTGCTATGACGATAAAATTTAAAAAGCGTTTTCTGGACGAGCGGTAGTTTTTTAAAGCGTATTCGAGTATCGCCGATTGGTAAATCGCTGTTTTCGAATATGGGTCTATTTTGAGATATTTATTAAAAACGTTTATGGCGTTTTTTTCTTTACCCGTAAGAATATAAAGTGCGGCAAGCCTGAAGTATGCTTTTTTAAAATAGGGGTCGATATTTATAAGGTTTATCAGTTCCCGTTCGGCTTTTTTATTTTTGTTTTGAACCGCATATATTTTTGACAGCAGATAATATGCATTTATATTGTCGGGGATGTTTAATTTTATTATGTTGAGATAAAATATCGCCGTATTTAAATCTTTTTCGTATATATATAAGTTGGACAGAAATAAAAGCGTTTTAAGGTTATAAGGATTTTTTTGCAGGATATATTTTAGGATTGCGGCCGATTGTTTAAGTTCGCCCTGATTTGCCTTTATTTTAGCTTTCAGTATTAAATACTTAATTTCATTTTTTGTGAACCGGTTTTTTATATTTTGCGGCGTAAGGCTTAGCGCAAGGTTTATGTGCTTCAAAGATTTTGGATATTCCCCGTTTTTAAAATATAGCACCGCAAGGACGTAATTAAAATAAGAATTTTTAAGTAAACCCGGCGGTTCTTTCTTGAAATATTTAATCGCATCCGGATAATCTCCGTTGTAATAATGGACAAAACCGGCCGAAACGTTAAAAACGGAAGCGGTTTTTAACGGGTTATTTCGCGCGGCGATAGAGTATGCTTTTCCATTGAAAACTGCAGAAAATATTAAAAAAAATATCAAAATCGATAAAGCCTTAAAAATTTTCACTGGTTTTTCTTTAGGAGAATGAAAAATTCCGTATTCCCCTTTTTTCCTTTTATGCATGATTTTTTTACTCCATCCACGGTAAGATTTAAGTTTTTTGAAAAATCTATTATTTTATTTATAATCAAGTCGTATAATCCGGAATCTTTTATTACCCCTTTCTTTAAAATGCTTTTATTGTCGGTTTCGAACTGAGGTTTTATAAGCAGAAGCATTAAACCCTTTTTTTTGATAAATTTTAAAATATTAGGAAGGATTTTGGTAAGAGATATAAAAGATGCGTCGCAAACGGCAAGGTCGAGTTCTTCTCCTATGTCTTCAAAAGTTAAATATTTTATATTTATATTTTCCAAATTTTTGATTTTAGGATTATTTCTTAAGGAGTAATGAAGCTGGCCGTAGCCTACGTCTATACAGTAAACAAAATCCGCTCCTTCTTTTAAAAGGCAGTCGGTAAATCCCCCCGTAGAAGCGCCTATATCTATCGCTCTTTTTGATTTGACGTCAAGATTGAAATCCGTTAATGCACCTTTTAGTTTCAAACCGCCCCTGGATACGTAAGGATTTAATTCTTTTATCGTTATTACGCTCTCCCTGTCTACCTGAGTTCCAGGTTTAGTGCATACGGAACCGTTTACAGAAACCATACCTTCCATTATCAGGGACGCCGCTTTTGTTCTCGTTAAATCGAAAGCCGAAGACGCATCAGAGAGAAGAATATCTAATCTTATTTTTTTCACAGTTTATATTAAAAAATCCGCTGACGGAATCGTATAATTTCTCCTTAGAAAATCCGGAGATTGCGAGAAGTTCGCTGCGGGAGCCGTGTTCTATATAATTATTTCCCAGAGATAAAATTTTATATTCTAAACCGGACAGGCGCGAATTCCTGCTCAAGACGGTGAGAATCTTTGCTCCGAAACCGGAAAATTCGACGTTTTCTTCTACCGTCATAATTTTTTTTGCGGTTTTTATTTTGGCGATTAATTCTTCGGAAATAGGCGATATAAATCTTGCGTCTATAAGGCCAATTTTTTGTTCTTCTTCCGCGGCATCTTTATTTATTTCAGTCAATATATCATTTAAAATTTCGGTATGAGGAGCGCCGACGCTTATTACAAAGTTTTGAAGCGAGTCTATCAGAATCTCGAATTCCCCTTCTCTTATAACCGGAAGGGTTTTTTCTTCGGGAATATCGAAATGCGGTATTTCTACTTTAGGATATCTTATCGCGGTTGGCTTATTATAAGAAACCGAGCTTTTAAGCATCCTCATAAGTTCATATTCGTTGCGCGGGGACATAAAAATCATGTTCGGTATAAAATTTAAAAACGATATGTCGAATATTCCCTGGTGGGTGGCGCCGTCTTCTCCTGCGATACCTGCCCTGTCGATGCAGAAAACGACCGGAAGGTTCTGGAGGCATATATCGTGAATTATCTGGTCTAAAGAACGCTGAAGAAAAGTTGAATATATAAAGACGAAAGGTTTTAATCCGTTAGCTGCGGCTCCGGCCGCAAAAGTCGCCGCATGTTCTTCGGCTATTCCGACGTCGAAGAATCTATCTGGAAATACCTTCGAAAATTTGGAAAGGCCGGTTCCGTCTGGCATAGCTGCCGTAACGGCTATTATTTTAGCGTTATTTTCCGCTATATTTATAAGAAAGTCCGAAGCGGTTTCGCCGTAGGATACGTTTCCCGATTTTTTAAGCGTCAATCCGGTATTTTTGTCGAAAGCGGAAATTCCGTGAAAAATAGAGGGATTTTTTTCCGAGGGTTCGTATCCCTTTCCCTTTTTAGTAATAACGTGCAGAAGAATAGGTTTTTTTATTTTTTTTATATTTTCAAAAGAATCTAAAAGATAGAGTATATTGTGTCCGTCTATAGGTCCTATATAAGTAAAACCCAGTTCTTCGAATATTATGCCCGGTCCTATGAGGTTTTTGAAAGATTCCTCGAATTTCGAAACTAGTCTCGCCATCTGAGTTCCGAATAAAGGAATGAAATTCAGCATTTTTTCGGCTTCTTTTCTAAGCCCCTGATAAAAATTTCCGCTCATTATTCTGTTGAGATAATTGGAAATTGCGCCGACGTTTTTAGATATGGACATTTCGTTATCGTTTAATATGACGATAACGTCTTTTTTTAGGGAACCGGCGTTATTTAAACCTTCAAGTGCCAAACCGTTAGATATGGACGCGTCGCCTATAACGGCTATAATCCTCCCGTCTCCTTTAACCCCGTTTTCGCCGTTTAAATCCTTTGCGGCGCTCATACCTAGCGCGGCCGAGATAGACGTCCCGGCATGTCCGGTTCCGAAGAAATCGTATCTGCTTTCAGCAATTGACGGAAAACCGGATATTCCGTGTAATTTTCTGAGAGTATGAAATATATCTTTTCTTCCCGTAAGTATTTTATACGGATAAGACTGATGTCCGACGTCCCATATTATTTTATCTGCATTTTCTATATCGAAAGATTTTAAAATTGCAATCGTCAGTTCGACGACGCCAAGACTGGAAGCGATATGTCCGCCGTTTTTAGAGCATACGGATATAATTTCCTCCCTAAGTTCTGCCGCAAGCGTTTCTAAATCTTCGGGCAGCA
>JAJZYC010000142.1 GCA_021806125.1 bacterium | reverse complement strand
AAGAAAATGCTTAAAATCATCATCCGATATATTTTCTTCTACGCCGTGAAGGGAATTATGAATTTTTTTAGTTATTTCAAAAAATTTTTCTCCGCCTTTTATAAAATCCCATCTGGCATCGACGCCGACTTCCTTCAGGAGAGGCACCATTCTGGAAAGAATTTCGGCGACGCCGCCGCCGACTGGAGTGGAATTTATATTTTGGACAATCTTGCCGTTTAAATAAGAACCTAATTTCTCAATTTCTTCTATAATTTCTTTGCCTGCAATATCAGCGTAATCTTTTATAGACCTCATTTTATATCCTTTTTTATTATTATTATTACGGTTATTTAATCTAAATTATTTAGCTACTTTTAAAAATATTTTTCCGTATAATTTATAATTTGTTCTTTCAATTTATCCATTGTAACGGAATAAGGGTCTATGTACGCAATTTTAGCGGCTAAATCAGGAAGCTGAAGTTCGTCTCTAATCCATGCCGAAAAATCGTCGAATCCGGAGCTTAATCTGAAATGGGATTCGAAAAAATGATAATATACAGAAAAAATAGTGATATTTTTTAAAATATCGTGAAACTCCCTGAGAGTATATGCCTCTTTCCCGGTAGACATTACGAAAGTAACCGCTTTCATAAAATTAAACCTTTCGTTCATTTCAACCCGTCTGGTTTTTGAATCTTTAGATATAAAAGCCGTTAATCTTCTTGTCAATTCCTGTCTATAATCATCCATAGTATTATATGCGAACATATCTATGCTCGAGATTTCTTCTCCCAGCATTTTTTCGCCGAGCGTATTGATAATCCAGTGGGCAAAATCGTTTGGAGCGTCGGGAACAACGTAATGGTGCTGTATAAGATAATGATGCGTGTGGTAATAAATAATGGAATCGTCCGACTTTTTTATGCCGTCTAAAAGTTCTTTTAAATTTAAGGCGTAAATTCCGGTAAGCTGAGGCAAAGTTAATCTAGTATAAAATTTAAAAGGATATTTAGCTATCGTTTCCATTTTTATTTCTCCTTTTTGTTCTTAAAACAAAAGATAAGATTAAATCTCTTACCGGGTCCTCATAAATTTGCGGAGTATAAACTTCTACGGCGACAAAATAACTTGTCAGAGAAACATCCGCGACTCTAATAACCGGCGGCGGATTTTTTTCTATTAAACCGCCTATAATTTTAGAATCGTCCGCCGGGATATTGCTATAATCCCCGGCTAACGTTAAATAGTCATAAAGTTTCTTTCTGAAACTATCTAAATCGGTTTCTTTGTCAAGCTCGAACCTTACTCTGACTAATCTTCTTTTTGTATTGTCGTAATTAGTTATTAAAGCCTGCATTAAAATATTATTGGGCGCTCTCATAGTAAAACCGCTGTCCTCTATGATAGTCGTAAAAAGCATATTTATATCTTTTATAACGCCGGTATATCCCGGCTTGGCGGTTTCATGCTGATAAGTGGACATTAATAAACCGTACTGCCATGTGACTATAGTTATTCTATCGCCTATTTTAAAAGGTTTCCCGAACAATATTATAAAACCGGCAAGCAGGTTGGATAAAAAAGACTGGGCGGCGATTCCGAATATCACGCCAATAAAAGTAGCGCCTAGAAGGATATTTGATATATCGATGCCAAGCGTGGTAAAAATAAACAGAACGAGAATAAAATATCCGGTAAAACTTAATAAAAACCTCAGAAATCCCGCCTTATCTTCGGAAATATATCCGCTAAGTATTTTAGAGGAGCTTTTTTGAATTATTTTTATCGCTAAAATCCCGAAAATAGCAATAAATATTGCTTCGATAATAGAAAAATAACCTTTGGGAAGTATGTTTTTAGAAAAATATTTCGAATAAAAATGTATAACGAAAAACAGTACAAAAAACAAAAAGCCTAAAAGAGCTATGGGTATTATAATATTAACCAGTCTTTTTAAAGGGGCGGAAGGAGCGTTTTTTTTATCCTTAAATTCGTCTTCCCCGTTTTCGCCGTAATTATTACTCATAATTTATTATTTTTAGATTAAATAAAATAAAGAGCGGCAAGAAAGTTATAAGCCCAATCGTAAATATCGTTTTCCATGATTATATTTTGCATCTTTGTAATTCTCGTCTCTTTTTCTTCTTTATCCATCATAAGAGCTTCGTATATTTTTTCGGCAAAACATTCGGTATTGAAGGGATTAACTAATAAAGAATCGTAAAGCTCTTTGGACGACCCTGCAAATTTAGACAGTATGAGCATGCCTTTATAATCGGTATCAGACATAATATATTCTTTAGAAACAAGATTCATCCCGTCGTGCAGAGGAGAAACTATCATAATATCGCAAAGCCGGTAATATGCCAGATAAACTCCTAATTCAAGCTGTTTAAAATAACCTGCTACAGGATGCCATTCGGGTGTCCCGTATTTCCAGTTGATATCGCTGATGAGTTCTGCAATTTCTTCGTTTAATTTCTTATAAGCATTGATATGCACCCTTGAAGGAACGCCGAACTGGACAAAAACAAATTTGCCTATAAGCTCCTGATGGTTTTCGAGCATTTTATCGATAGCCTTTAGCTTTTCGACAATTCCTTTTGTATAGTCGAGCCTGTCCGTAGAGACGGCTAAATATTCATACGTTTGCCCGATAATTTCGTCGTTCTTTTTGATTTTATCTATAATTTTATCGGTTTCTCTAGATAACGCAAAGTGATGAAGATAATCGGCATCGACCGAAATAGGAAAAGGTTTGACCCATGTTTTATGCCCTTTATATGTAACGGAATAATCCGACCAGTTTACCTGAGCTTCAAGTTCCCATTCGCACGTCCTTAAAAAATTCTGGCAGTGGTAAATTATTTGAAAGCCTATCAGGTCGTTTGCCAGCAAACCTTCAAGGAGTTCATGCTTTTCCGGGCATATCGAAAATATTTCAGGGTTAGGCCAAGGAATATGCCAGAATATCGAAACTTTAATATTTTCGTCATATTCTTTTATATATTTTGCGCATCTTGCAAGATGATAATCCTGAAGCCATATGACATTTTCTGGGGGAGATGTGGAACTCGCTGCCTCGTCCGAACCGCCGCCGCCGGAAATATTGCTTAAATGGCCGGATTCGTAATTATTTTTTGATTCCTTTATTTCTTCTATTATAGAGTCCGCAAATTTTTTATTAACGTCGTCGTATGTTAAAAATTGAGTGGAGTTAAAAACAGGTTTAACGTAAACGATATGGCATAGCGGCCATAAAACGGAATTTGCGTAGCCGTAATAATAATCGTTTATATCCGTTTTGTTAAGAAAAATTCTTTTAAGAGTATAGGATTCTTCGCCTTCGGAAAGTTTTATCCTGCCTTTTTCGTCGGATACCGCTTTATCGGCATTTCCGCCCCCGTAAACGACCCATGTTCCGTTGAGATTTTTCATAATCGGTTCGAGGGCGATAGTAAGGCCGCCGACCGATTTTACCGCTTTGATTTTTTTTCCGAAGTATTCGTGCGATACGGGTTCCCTGTTAGAAGCAACTATTAAATTAATATTGCCTAATTTTTCTTTAATTAAATCATTAAATCTTTTTTTTTCCATAATTATTTATTGAAATTTATTAAAGATTTAATTAAAAATATAATTTTTAAACTATTTTTTATTATATTTTACCCTATTTTTATTATTTTTACAATATTTCATTATTTTTTATATTATATTATAATAATAGATTATGTTTTATAACGGAATTAAAGAATTTAACGAAATAAAGACGAATATAATTTCGGACTTCGCCGGCGTAAATTATAAGCCGGACTTTATATTTTTTTGCGTTGATTTCGACGGAACATTGGTCAAAATATGCAAAAACCCTTTGGATGTTTACGCTCCGGAACAGCTTAAATCTTTTTTAAAAACCGCGGGTAAAATAAAAAACGTTATATTTTGCGTAATTACGGGGCGGGAATTAAAAGATATACAAAACAGGGTCGGCATCTGTAAAAACATTGTTTATTCAGGCAACCACGGTTTTGAGATAAAAAGTTATTACGATAGCCTAAAAACCGATTTTCTTGTAAAAAATACCGAAAAATATATCCCGTTAATAAAAAAGGCATTAAATGAAATAAATAAATTTCGGAAAACAGTTTTGCAAAATTTAATCGTGGAAGACAAAAAATTTTCTATAAGCATGCATTACAGATTATTAAATTACGGCGAAACCAAGATTTTAAAAAAATATGTAAAGAATTTGCTTTCTGAAAATCCTTTATTTGATGAATATCTGCATATAATAAAGGGGAAGAAGATTCTTGAAATAAGGCCGGATATCGACTGGAACAAAGGACGCGCCTGCGATTATATAACGGAAACAT
>JAJZYC010000141.1 GCA_021806125.1 bacterium | reverse complement strand
TATATATACGGATGCCTGCTGGATAGTCTCGGAAGAATTGTGGGCAAGCATATGTATTCCTAAGACTTTGCCCGTTTCTTTTTCCGCTATCATCTTGACAAGCCCTTCGGTTTTAAATATAGCCTGAGCCTTGGGTGTATAGCTAATCGGGAATACCGCTTTTTCAATATTATACCCTGCTTTTACGGCCTGTTCCTCCGTAAGTCCGACTGAAGAAACTTCCGGGTCGGTAAAAGTCGTATGGGCGACAGTGGAATAATCGGTTTTTATATGTGTTCCGTCCAAAAGATTGCTTGCGGCAATCTTGCCTTCATATGCCGCAACGGTCACGAAAAACCACTTTCCCGTGATATCGCCCGCGGCATAAATATTATCTTCCGAGGTTTTTAATTCGTCGTTTACGACAACAAAACCGTTTTTATCCGTTTCAACGCCTGCCGCATCCAGATTAAGTTCCATAGAATTTCCGATAATGCCGGTTGCCATTAAAAATTCGTCGAATTCAATAACTTTAATACCGTCTTCCGTTTCTATTTCGGCATATTTTTTACCTTCTTTCTTATACAATTTCTTAATTTCGGAGCCCAATAATATTTCAATACCCTCCCTTCTTAAAATATTTTCAAGTTCCTCGGATATTTCGGGCTCCTCGTTCAACGCTACCCTGTTTGCCCTGCCAACTATAACAACCTTTGAACCAAACCTGCTAAACATCTGCGCAAACTCAAGAGCCAGGGCCCTTGTTCCCTGTATTAAAAGCGTCTTTGGAATATAGAAGGTATCCAAAAGTTCGGTATTTGTCATGTAACCCGTATCTCCAAGGCCGGGAATATCGAGTATTTTATTTTTAGAACCGGTTGCGATAATAAATTTTTCGGATGAAATCACGTAAGGTTGTTCGGTCATACCTAAAGGAATTATCTCAACCGCATTTTTTGATATAAATCTGCCGGTTCCGTTAATAAACTTTATTTGCGGATAGCCTTCAAGCACATTGTAATATTTTACCTGCCTTAAAGCCGTTAAAAGAATATCCTTTTCCTCAACAAGCGTCTTCATGTCGATCGACTTTTGTTCTACCTTAATACCTTGATATTTATTATTTAAAGGTTCATAAAATATCCGGCCGGCTTCGAGAAAGTGCTTAGACGGAACGCAGCCTCTGTTAAGGCAGGTGCCGCCTATAACCCAATTTTCGATAACGCATACTCTCAAATTCTTTTCTGCGGCATAGATAGCTGACGAAAAAGCGGCGGAACCGCCCCCTATAATAATAAGATCGTAATCATAGCCGACGGCGCCGTTTTTATTATCGGCTTCGGAAACGCCTTTAGATGAGGTTCTATCATGGCTTTCATCCAACCCTTCCGCTTCCGAAACGCCATACTTGCCGGGCTTATAGCCTGCGTCTTTAATGGATGCGATAATAGTTTCTACATTTACATTGTTATCCGCAACTATATATGACTTATTTTCTTTCAAAACGGTATCGATATTTTTAACCCCCGGCACGGACAAGATAAATTTATTAACCCTTGCAACGCAATGCTCGCATGTCATTCCGTTTACTTCAATATTGATTTTTTTCATGAGTGCTCTTTCCCCTTTAATATTATTTTTATTTTCTATCACTAACTTTCGAACTTTAAAATATCTAAAATCGGGCACTTCTGGCTGTCGGTTTTTTCTTCGCATAACGATATAAGATTTAAAAGCTCTTTGCGCATCAGCTTTAAAGAATTAAGTTTCTTATCTATTTCATAGACTTTTTCTTCGGCCAACTTTTTCACATTCGAGCAGGTATTATATTTATTGTTATCTAATGAAAAAATTTCGGATATTTGCTTTAAGGAAAAACCGATAACCTTTGCATGTTTTATAAAACGCAAAACATCGGCGGCTTTTTCCGGATATATCCTGTACCCCGCTTCATTTGTATCGGGTTTATCAATTAACCCTATACGCTCGTAATATCTGATGGTTTGGGTGTTTAAATGAACCGCTTTAGCTAACTGTCCGATGGTCATATGTTTTTATCTTCGCCTCATAATATCATTATAAACCTTATAGTTAAGTATAATGTCAAGTTATTTTTAACATATATTTTATATTATTCCAAATCCCGATTGAGAAAATAATTTGGGGTATTAAAAAAGGCTTGACATTATACCAAAGTATAAGGTGTAAAATATAAAATTGAGATAAACTTGGAATAAAAAAAGGAAAATTATAAAAAATAAACGATTTGGGGGTTTTTATGAAAAGTTATTTAAATTGGAAAAATGTTATTGCAGGTATTTTCGCTGTTTTGATTTTAGCTTCGCAGGTATTGTTGACATCCGCATTCGTCTATAAAAAAAACGCTGTTTCGGGGGCGGTTATATCCGCCGCCTTTAAGAATGCAAATGCCCTTAATACGGATAAATTTAAAGTTTACGGGCTTGTGTGCGGGGATACATTTTGCATAACCTCTATTCAGAATGCGTTATATAGGATAAAAGGGGTTATTTCGGCAAAAGTTGATATGGAAAATCAGGAGGCGATCGTTAAATTTCACGGAAACATTCCGCCCGAAACCTTTATAAAGGCAATAGACGGCGCATCCAACGCCATGTTTCATTACAGCGCTCATTATATAAAATAAATGTAAAGAAACAAGGGGGAAAAGGCTATGAAAGTTTCAAAGCAAACGAAGTTCAGCGAAGCTCAACTTCGCGAGGGCAAAGCCCGAGAGCAGAGCGGTCAAGTAAAAGATATATCTAACGCAGCTTCCAATGCCGCTTCCGGTTCCGCTGCCCTGTTTGCAATTTTGGGCGGGGCTTGCTGCTGGGGACCGTTAGTTTTCAGCGTACTTGGAATAGGTGCAAGCACAGGGGGAGTTCTCGGTTCTACTGCCTCTTTTCTGGGAGTTATTGCGCCTTACAGAAATTATTTTTTGATATTAAATATTATCGGCATCCTTTTGTCCTTTTCCTTCATTTATATAATGCCGAAAATATCGTTAAAAAAAAGCGCACCTTTCACCGAATGCGATTGCGAGGCAAAAAGCACGCTTAATTTAAGCAAGCTAGTTTTTTTCCTGTCTTTCATAATCACGGTTGGGATGTTTGCGTACTTATATATGGATACCGGACAGATTTTTACGGCGTGGCCGGCGGTTTAAGACGACAATTGTCCTGAATGCTTAAATTGAGCGTAAAGTCAGCGAATTAAGCGATAAGGTCGAAGTTTTTAACCGGTGGCGGAAGGTAATCGTGAGAGATGTAAAAGAGATGAAAGATATTCTGAAGTCAGAAAGTTAAGATTTGACCCTTCGCGGCATTAAAGCACAGCTCTCTTGTTTTATACCGGCTTTTTGCAATGGGCAAAAGAAGATTTTTTAAAAAAGATTGATTGTAATTGCGTTTAAGAAAATCGCTCGGATCGCCTTTCGCAAATCTCTTGGCGAGGTATCTATATCCCGTATTGCCGAATTTTTCGAATAAATATCTGTTAACGAGAGATGTTTCCAACATAGGTTTTAATTCCTTTTTCCAAAGTAAATCGTAATTCAAACCTGAAATTATACTATTTGCGGCCATATAACCGGATAGAATCGCATACCTCATTCCAAATCCCCAAAGGTAGTCCTGAAACCCGGCCGCTTCTCCTATATATATTTTGTTATGATATACTTGGGTATTCCCGATAAAAAAATTTCCGCAGCCGCCAAATTTTTTGTCATTTTTAATGTCAATATTTTTTTTATTCTTGAAAAAATTAATCATGTTTTTAAAATATTTTTTTCCATTTTTGAGGTCTTTATAAATTACGGTTGCCGCCGTTCCGCAGCCGTTATTGATGAGCAGATACGCGTACCCTTTCGGCGCTATTTCGTCATCGAAAACCACAGCCGCCCAGTCATTCATTTCGGTATCGAATGTTATGCCCGCCGCAATAAAATCCGCCCTTTTTGGACCGGCGGCAATAATGGTTTTGCCTGAAGCGGCTTCAAAGCGGGAGTTAAAAAATATTTTAACCCCCAGCGAAAGAGCCTGTTTCTTTAGCCCCTCATCGAGCGAACCTTCGCCCACGCCTCTTTTTACAAGATAGAAAATGGGTTTTCCGGATTTTATTTCCAGAGGGGCTATTCCGGGAGCGTATATATCGCCTCCGTAATAAGGAACGCATAAAAAATTAACATCTATGCCTATATCCTTTAACAGCGCGGTTATATCTTTATCGGAGCTCCAGTTTTCCAGCCCTTGAAAGCCGACATTCATACGATAGCCGACATCGGGGGACATTTCGTAAACCCTTGCCTTATAGCCGTGTTTTGCAAGGACTATGGAGGCAGTCAAACCGGCGGGTCCTGCCC
>JAJZYC010000140.1 GCA_021806125.1 bacterium | reverse complement strand
AAAATGTCCAATAAGCGAATTTCTGCTCTGCAAAGTCTGCCCTTCTGCATCCGCCCCTTTCGGAACATAAGCATAATATCCGTCTTTTAAATTGTAAAAAAGCTGTTCTGGAGAGGCAAAGTTCTCTACCGCCTCTTTAAAAAATTTTATTTCTATATCGTTATTCCATAGGGTCATAATATAAATATTCAACTATAAATTAATATATTTTTACGATATTATAACATATTTTAAGGCAGTTTTATTTTATCATTTCATCTTAATCTTTTTCTATTTTTGTTTTTTGCCTATTTCAATAATTTTCTGTAATAATTATAATACTTATAAACCCGCATAATATAGATTTCGGTTTGCCGGTAAGGCGGAATTATAAATTTCCGGCGGTTTTTTACATATACCGTCCTGACGGAATCCGGACCTGCGTTATAGCATGCCAGCGCCGGTACCGGCCTGAAGCCGAAGCGTTTGAGGCAGTAATGCAGATACTTTGCTCCGGCTATTATATTCGCCTGCGGATTTTGAATATTTATATCGAGTTCTCTGCCGGTTTCCGGCATAACCTGCATAAGCCCTACGGCGCCTTCAGGGCTTAAAGCATATATATTAAAACCGCTTTCCGCCTTCATTACCGCCGCAAGAAAAGGAAGCGGCAAACCGTATTTTTTTGAGGCGTATATTACGGTTTCGCCTAAATAGTTTTGGCTTATACCAGCCGCCGAAACGGAAACCCGGGATAAGACGAGCAGAAAGAAGACTGCCGCCGCCGCGATTTCCGGTAAGCCCGCTTTAACTTTAAGATATTTAACTCTTTTCATAATGCAAACGATATATTTTTTATAATTTCGCGGATAATTTTAAAAACTTAATGCCGCCGCCGAAACGGCTTTTATATAACGCCGAAATACCGAGCGTTAAGCCGGATACCGGGTCTTTATAATGCCCGTTTCCGCTGTTTAAAAATATTATCTCCCCTTTTATTTTGCTTGAACCCTGCAGAGTAAAATATTTTTTACCTTCGTATCCGCTTTCGATATTGGATTTAAAACGAATATTCTTATATTCGGCCTTTTCGCCGGATTTTCCTAAAAGGAACAGCCTGCATTCGAGCGGCGACGAATAAAGGTTTGCAAGCGAAAACGATATGATTTCAAAAATTTTATCCGATTTCACGCTTAGCGCCTTCAGGATTATTTTTCCGTTCCGGCTTTCGGCGGTTTTATCTAGCGCGATGCGGAAACGGCGTTCAGCCGGACTCTTAATTATATTCGATTCTCCTTTCATAAAAGGCGGGTCGATATAAGAGCCGTCCCCGCTTTTTTTAACAGGCTCGTTTTTTCCGTTTGAAGATATTAAAATTTTTATCTTTTTGTCCGAAACGCCGTTTAATTTTAAAGATGCCGCCAATACTTTATTTTCCAATTTCTTTTGTAAAGCGTTTTTTTTCCAGCAGTTTTTATATTCGTTGCCGCCTTTCAACGCGGAATACGGCTCGCATCCGGCAAGAAGAGCTAAGGAAGATAAAATTAATGTAAAGCATAAATAATATAATATTATATAGTTAAACTTATTATAGTTTTTAATTTTAATTCCTATTAGCATTTTAATTTTATTAGTTTATAATATCAAAAATTAAGGCTGAATCCCGCCTATTTTTAATTTAATCAGTTTTTTCCCTTTAAGAATATGAAAGGATACTTTTAAACCGCCTGAATAAGCCGAACCGCCGTCCTTCCGTTTAAAAATTATCACGTCCTTTATTATTTTATAAGGCATATAGCCGGCATTATGAGGCGTCCTGTTTATCGGCGGTATTTCTTTCAGCTTATCGGGCGCGTATCCGTTAAAAAAATTTCCGCCGTATTCTTTATAAAGATAAACGTTTCTGACAAAAAAGCTCCTGCCGGTATTATTGGTTAGCCGATATTGCAGATAATATAAATTTTTTATGCGGCTGACGGAAATTACGGTCAAGGTTATACCGCCTTTAGTAATCGACGCATTAACTTTTTTTCGGTTAATCATAAGGATAAGACCCATAACTTCTTTCTTTTCCCTCTTTAAAGCCCCGGCTTTTTTATCCAATAAAATGTTTTTTGCGTCATATTTTTTCAACAAAACCGCTTTCAATCCGTTTATTTTATTTTTGACGTAATTTTTAACGAATACGTCTTTGATAGTATCCGCTATATTTAAATTATAAGTAACCGATTTCGGGCTTCTTATCCTTAAAAGCACGTTTATAAGACCGTATTTAGTATATATTTCGAGATTGCTCGTTTCTTTATAATCGTATGTTGCCGGTTTTATAAATATCTGCCTTCCGACTATCTGCTCGGAAAAGGCTCCGGTATTGCCTAACGCGACGTCTAAAGGTATAACCGGAAGGGTTATAACGGAAACATAACCCGGAGCGGTATTTAATTTATAAATTATGCCGGATTTTATTTTTAATTTATGTACCCAGAGTCTTTTTTTAACGGTATATTTTTTTAACGGGGAATAATTTATCCCGTAAGAAGATAAAGCGGCAAAATCTGTATAAAATATAATTATAAATAATATAATACAATAAATAAAACTATTTATATTATAATATCTAATCTTTGACTTAAATATTAAATTAAATATCGACATTAAATAACGCCTCCTTTTTTACGCTTTTATTTTCTGCCGCCGCCTTAATTACCGTTATATTTTTCGAGCTTATTATACATTCTAAGTTTAGAGCCGCTGACCCTTATTTCAAAAATTCTAACGTATAAACCGTGAAGCCCCGTCAGAAACAAAAACAAATTTACGGCGTACAAACCTATAATTACAGGATAAACCTTAAAAGAATACGATATAAATATATAAAATGAATTTACGCAATATTTAAAATTCCCGTTCGTAAAATAAAAAAGGGCGAATAAGCCGCAAAATACAAGAAAAGCGATTTCTAAAATATCGAGTTCGTAACCCTGCCCCGTTCCGTCGCCCCTGTAATTGCCGTTACTCATCCGTCCGCCCCTCGAAATAGCTTTTCGTTTTCGGGCGGTATATCGGATGAAGATATACAAGCCCGGGTCCTTTAACTTCTCCGCCCGAATAAATTCTGTAAACCGCCTGATTTAATTTTAAACCCGCAAAATCGTCGGTGTCGAACGACGGCATTTTTTCGTAAGTCTTCGTAGTTCCCTGCGATATGGTATTGTCGTCCGACAGCAGTTTTCCGATGTAAGGGTTAAAAACCGCTCTGTCGTCCTGCTCCGTTATATTTTCGGTGATTTTGAGCTTGTATTCCTTATCGCATATTCTGGAGGCTTTTTCCCTCGAATAATCGTCGCTTAAAGCAAGCCATAAAGAAGACCTTATATTTCCGATTAAAGAATTAAGCTTTTCTTCGGAGCCGAGTTTCAGCTTTAACGAGCTGTAGCTCTGGGTAAGGACTATATTAATCGCCTTAGACTGCCTGCATCTTGCGAAAAATTCGGCATCCGATTCGATATCGCCGGACGTCACGTAATTCTGGTATTCGTCGCATATAAACAAGACCGGTCTTTTTATATTTACCGTATCGTCTATAACCGACTTGTAAACCCTGTTCAATACCGTCCTGAAATAATCGAGTTTCAGCATGATGCCGATGATTTTTCCGGTTAAACCGTATTTAGATTCGGGCATATTTAATATAACTATTTTTCCGGAATTTACTACTTCCTGAAAACCGGGGAAGTTAAGTTTTTGTTCCGGACAGCAGAAAGTTTCCTTAAACGCCGGCTTGATAAAATCCGAGCATACTCTTAAAGATTCGCTCTTTATTATAGCCTTTGTCCTCTCGTCGAGTCCTGCATAATCCGCGCCGGCGAAATACGATGCCGCTAATTTAAGTTCGTTTACGTAAGTTTCTTTATTAGATTTTATTTTCATTAAATTTTGGGCATGGCCTATAATATTTTTCAATTTATTTTCGTCCGAAACTATTTCGTAAATATCGCTTAACGTAACGTAACCCATACAAAGCCTGACGATGTTAAGGGAATTGGCAAGCAGGTTAATAGATTTGTCTTTCCAGAAACTGTCCTGCCTCCCGTCGTTAGAGTTCATATTTTCAAGAACGGAATATAATCTTTCGGCAATAATTTTAGCGTCGAGATGAGGATAATGAACCGGATTGAAATAATAACCGGAGCCCGGCTCTATTATAACGGCGTCTTCTCCTCTTCCGTTGCGCTTAAGAATGCGGACGGCTTCTTTCCAAAAATCGCCTTTAACGTCTAATATTAAACCTCCTATTCTTTCGCCGGTCGATTCTTTTTTGTATTTTGCCAGCTGGTCTAAAAAAGGATATGCGCATGCGGTAGTCTTTCCCGTGCCGGTAGAACCGAAAACGATAATGCCGGTAAAAAGCCCGT
>JAJZYC010000139.1 GCA_021806125.1 bacterium | reverse complement strand
AAACGCTCCTAAAACTAATACTGTAAGCTTTTTCAAAATTTATCACCTCCTTTTAACATTTTTTATTCTATTTTTAGCGAAAGATTTTGTCAAGAGAAATTTTTATTTTTAAAAAAATTATTGAAAAAAATCTACAATATAATATCATATACTATGATAAAATGAAAACATTAAATTTTCATATAATAACAAAAGATTTCGATTCGGACGAAGAGGAAAAATATCTAAAAGATTTGGTTGACGCCGCAGTCTTAAGTTCGGCAGACGTTTTGCAGTTAAGAAATAAAAGAATATCGGCCGGCGGACTTTACCGTTCGGCCGTATTTATAAAAAAAACGCTGGAATCTTTCGAAAAAGATAAAAAAAAAACCGTACTTATAATAAACGACAGACCGGATATTGCATACGCGGCCGGAGCGGACGGCGTTCATTTAGGCCAGGACGACCTTCCGGCGGCTTACGTAAAAAAAATATTTCCGGGCTTGATAATAGGCGTAAGCGCGGAAAACATAGAACAGGCGGTTAAGGCGGAAAAAGACGGCGCCGATTATATAGGTATAGGACCGGCTTATCTTACCGGTTCGAAAACCGACGCAGGCTCATTAATGGCGCGTGAAACAATGAAAGAAATATGCGGCGCGGTTAAAATACCCGCAATAGCTATCGGCGGGATAAACGAGTTTAATATTAAAGAACTCACCCCGGCGGGCGTAAGCGGAATTGCCGTAATAGGCGCTGTTTCTAATGCCGCGAGCCCCGCTGAAGCCGCCGCAAAATTGAGAAAAAATATTGACGAATATTTAAAAAATTAAGGTGCGTAAATTTGATAGAATTCAGCCACGTATATAAAAATTACGATAAAAACTATATTTTAAGGGACCTGAATTTTACCGTCAACAAAGGAGAATTTATTTTTATAACCGGACCGTCCGGCGCCGGTAAAACTACCACTTTAAAAATGCTTATAGCCTTAGAAAGCCCTACTCACGGAGCGGTAAAATTTTTAGGGACGGAGCTTCAGGATTTAAAGCCGCGGGATATACCTTTTTTAAGAAGAAAAATTGGCTTCGTGTTTCAGGATTTCAAGCTTCTGCCTAACAGAACCGTATTTCAGAACGTCGCCCTAGGACTCGAAGTTTCCGGAATCTTCGGCGACGTAATAATAAAGAACGTTTCGGAAATATTAAAAGCCGTGGAGCTTTATACTAAAAAAGACGATTTTCCTTTAAGTTTATCCGGCGGAGAACAGCAAAGAGTCGCCATAGCAAGGGCGCTTGTCCAGAATCCTCAGGTTCTGCTTGCGGACGAACCTACGGGAAACCTGGACGAAGAAACTTCCCGGATTATAATAGATATAATAAAATCTTTCAACAACAAAGGAACTACCGTAATGCTGGCAACGCACGATAAAAATCTCATAAACATGGGAAGGGCCCGGGTAATTGATATCACAAAGAGTTAATTATATCGCAAACTATTTTAAAATTGCGTCATTGAATATTAAATCCAATATTTCGGGCAACGTCTTCGCTTTCCTGATAATGTCTTTTTCCTTCTTTATAATGCTATTTTTCCTTCTCTGCTATATAAATATTTATAACTATATGAGTACTTTTCAGAAAAGCAACATAATGTTCGTTTTTTTAAACAATAACGCAAAAAAAGATAACGTACTTAATTTCATCGGCAAACTAAACGGCGTTAAAAGCGCTGCATATTACAGCAATAAATCCTCGATGAAATTTTTGGAAAAAAGAGTAAAACATCTTAAGTCTATTTTAAAAAATATGAATCCGGATAATCTGCCGGCTTTTATAAAAATTAATTTTAAAAAAAGCGCCGTCAGCAGTATTTTTTTAAGCAATATTTATTTGCGGTTAAAATCACTGAAAGGGGTAAAATTAGTTTACTACAATAAAATGCTTCAGGACAGAATAGTCCAGTTTATGTTTTTTACTAAAGTCGTAGGGCTTATTCTTTTTCTTTTTTTATTTATATTATCTATTTTTATATCGTACAGCGCGATAAAACTCGTTATACTTAGAAAACAGAACGAGATTGAAATATTAAGGCTTATAGGCGCTACGAATAATTATATCAGGATACCGATGTTCATAGAAGGAGAAATAGGGACTATTCTATCTTTTTTCGTTTCCATTATGCTTCTTTTCGCAATTTATAAAATATTTATATTTTATAAATTCGATAGTTTTCTTGAATTTTTCCGCATAAAAATAATTTTTTTAAATCCGCCGCAAATAGCTATAGTATTCTTAATAGCAGCAGTATCCGGCATCGCCGGAACATATCTGTCGTCTAAAAAATTCTTCTAAAATAAAACTAAAATTTCCTATAAAATCTTAAATCACCGTTAGAAACTATCACAATTGTTTGAACATTTAACAATTTCTGGATTCCCGCTTTCGCGGGAATGACAATGCCGAAATTTAACTTTTCACACAACCCTTGTCATTCCCGCGAAAGCGGGAATCCAGAAATTTAGAGTTAAATACCGGCGATACATTTCAGTAATCCGATATTTAAATGCTTTTCTATATTTTCGGATAATAGGTTGAAACTGTCGTTTTTAACCGCTTCATAGGAACGCCTTCCGGTTTTCCCGTATCCAGAACTATTTTTTTCCCCTTCATTTTCATTTTTTTCATTTGTAATGCTTTTATTTAACGATTCAATTATAAAATCTTTAAATATTTCGTTGCAGAATAATCCATGAACGTATGTTCCTATTTTTCTTTTGTCTTCCGATAAAATAGATAAAATGCCCGATTCCGGCAAAAAACCTCCGCCGCCGATTCCGGCCGCCGGTTCAAATATATCCGAAGTAATATCGCCGCCGGAATAATTTTTAGAAAAGAACGTTCTGCCGTTATGAATTTCATATCCGTCAATAAAATGACGACAGACATTATTGTTAAGTTTAAATCCGTATTTTTTGCTGGCCAATATCTTTTCTTTCGATAATTCGGTTACCGTCTTAAAAAAACCGAAGCCGGATACCCCGCCTTCGCCAATGATACCGGCGGCGGATTCCAAATTATGCGGGTCGGTTATACGCTCTCCCATCATCTGAAATCCGCCGCATATTCCCATAATAATGCCTTTCCCGCTTTTCTCGAAACGCTTTATATAGTCGAATAACCCCGAATTTTTAAGGGCGGCTAAATCGGCGGCGGTAGATTTAGACCCGGGTATTATTATCATATCGAATTCGTCCGCTTTGGAAGGAACGGAGTCGAAAAATCCTGCCGACAGCCTCTCGTCGAAAAATAGAGGGTCGAATTCGTTAAAATTAGAAATATGGTTTAACCTTACTATTCCGATTTTAAGCCTGCCGTCCCCGGCTTCGTCCCCGCCGTTTGCCGCGCCGCCGCCGTAAATGCGATATTTCTTAAAATTCAGGCTGTCTTCCGCCTCGATATGCAGATTTTTTATATATGGAATAACCCCGAGGCACTGTATTTTGAGTTTATTTTCCATCTGCCTGATTCCAGGCTCGAGTATAGAAACGTCGCCCCTGAATTTGTTTATAATAAAACCTTTTACCAGCTTCCTCCACTTCGGCGGAAGCAGTTTAACAGTCCCGTAAAGAGAAGCAAAAACTCCGCCTCTTTCTATATCGGCGGCAAGAATTACCGGAATATCGTAAATTTCTGCAAAACCCATATTTGCTATATCGTATTTAAACAGGTTTATTTCAGCGGGACTTCCCGCTCCTTCTATGACTACGAGGTCGTTTGAGCCGGCTAAAAATTCAAATGAAACGGCGGCTTTTTCTAGGAAAAAATCTTTTCTGCGGTTGTAGTCTCTGAAATTCATATTGCCGAAATGTTTTCCATCGACTATAAGATGCATTTCCGTATCGGACGAAGGTTTTATTAAGATAGGGTTCATCTGCCTTAACGGTTTTTTAAAAGCAGCTTCCGATTGGACTGCCTGCGACACGGCAATTTCAAAACCGTCTTCTGTAACGAAACTGTTAAGGGACATATTTTGAGGCTTAAAAGGCGAGCAGTTAACGCCCCTGCCGGAGAAATACCTAAGGAATCCCGCCGTCAAGATGCTTTTCCCCGCGGAACTCGACGTCCCTTGAATCATAATAAATTTTGCTTTACCGTTTACCATATGATAGCCGTTAAAAAATATTCGAAATTACGCGCCCTACAAAGCGAGATTGGCGAGCTTCGCTGGACCCAGCCCCATCTTTGCCTGCATAAAACCATGGTTTTATAAACGCAGTCAAAGATATGCTCGCAATGATGGCAATATGCAGTCATTGCGAGCGCAGCGAAGCAATCTCGAAAAGGTGCCAGATTCCTATTTATTTTCGGACAATAAATCGGTTATATGCAGAAAGCGATACTAAATAAATAAATAAATCTGACACCTTTTTTATATCT
>JAJZYC010000138.1 GCA_021806125.1 bacterium | reverse complement strand
AATTGTAATAATTGTAATATTCTTATATAGAATATCAAAGAATATTAATAATGTCAATATTTTACTATATTTAAAGCTTTTATGTATTACGCAAGGACGGCATTAAGTCCGACCTTGCGTGTGTCTCATATTTGCTTTTAATTTGCTTCAGCACTCTATATTATCTTTTGTCTTTGTCTTTAGTTTTTTGTTTTGTTTTTGTTTTATCTATTGGAAAGTCTTTGAATAAATCTTTAATATTTTTATTGAAGTCGTCTATATTTTTAAAATCAGATAAATACAAATTGTAGGTTTCTTTATAGACTGATTCTATTAATGCCTTTTTAATTTCTTGATTTGTTTTTACAATTTGCTTTTTGGCTCGGTCAAGCCTTTCTTTTAATTTAGCAATATCGGTCTGCATAATTTATACTCCTTTTTAAAAATTAAATTTATTATAAAGATTATATCATATTTTTATTTTGAAAGTTTTAAAATCTCTTTGCAGTTAGCTTTTGAGTTTTTCGATGATTTAATAAAATAATCAGGATTATATTTCACGCCGGCGGATAATGGCGGTAAGCCTGCTTTATTATTATTAATGATACATTCGTCTTTTAGTATTTTAAACTGCACTTTTTCGTTAGACTTTAAATATTTTAGTAATGGTTTAGCTTCCGGTGGATTAATATTTAGTATTGCATTTAGTCCGGTCGATACAGGGCGGGGTTGGCTAACATAAATAAACCCTACTGCTAATACTAACAAAACACTTAAAACCACAATTAAAGCGTTCTTGAAATTTGACATAATCACATCTCCTTTTTAAGATTATTTTTTATAAATAAATAATAATTGTTTATCGTATTTTTAATCGAAAATTTAAAAGGTTCGTCGTCCGAAAGTTTAAGAATAAAAACTAATTTTGCAACGACGTCCAAGTCGTCTATATCATTATGTATCACTTGTTTTACATTCAATATGTGTATCACTTGCGCTTTACGTTTTTTCATATTTTTCCCAGCTTTTATTTATATTTTTTTTTAAGATATTGTTCGACGGCTTCATTGATGAAGTCAGACATACTTAATTTTTGTTTACGATATTTAAATCTTAAATCCTGCAAAAAATCGGCGTTTGATTCGGTTAGATAAACGATTTGTTGTTTTTTATTTTCCTTTTCTTTTTTCGCCGGCTCATCCGCAGCTGCGATAAAATCTTTTGCGACTTTAAATGCCATAATCACATCTCCTTTACATTACATTTTATTTTAATTTCGTTATACAGGCTTTTTATTTCGCCTTCTGCTTTAATATCCTTTTTATATTCCACGACGGATAAACCGTCCTGTATGCTTCTTTTATAGGAGCTCCTTTCTTTGATTTCTGTATTAAATATATTTATTCCGGTCTGCAATAGAACGTCTTTAAATTCGTTTATTTCTTTAGATAGAAAAAAATTTGTAGGAACTCGATTAAGCAAATAAAAAGTCTTTAGATTTTTATTGAATTGTAAAGCTTCATTTATCAAAGTTTGAATCCTCGACAAAGCAAATAAATCAAGTTGAGATATATTTAAAACGATTATTAGAACGTCCGATATAATTATGCTTTGCCTCATCTCTTTAGAATCCCGCCCGCCCGTATCGATTAATATAATTTTATCTTTATGTTTGTCCGCTTCGTCCAGCTCCGATATCTTAAATTTTTTTTCCAACCGGAGATTATTAATAGATGTTAAGCTCTTTTGTTTATCTGCGTCGATTAAAACAATATCCGCCTTTGCCCGACTTTGAAACAATACAGCAAGATTAAAAGTTATCGTTGTTTTGCCCGTTCCGCCTTTCTCGTTTAAAATTGTAAATATCATAATATCATTATACCTTAATATTTAAATATCTTTACTTTAATTATATAGCTTTAATCTAATAGCTTAATAATATAATATCATAATATTTTAATATTGTCAATAGAAATTTTTAATCTAATAAAAAATGCTCCCCTTTTGCAGCTGCAAGAAGTAAGAACCGAATATTTTCTTTCCAACCAGAATATAGTATGCTATCTTAATATTTAAATATCTTTTATTTAATTATATAGTATCTATTTACTATCTAAATAGCTTAATATCTTAATATTATACTATCTTAATAAAAGTTATCAATAAAATTTGATAACAGCTTTATCATTGTCAAATTTTGCGTAGCATTGATTTTTAGCTTTTTCAATAACGGCTTTATCGTTGTTGAGTCGCTTTGCTATTTCTCAAAAAATAAACCCCTTCGTAAATTCTCCGCTTCGCTGCGGTCGCAAGCTCCCTTCGCTCCGCTCCGAATCTTACTACGGGTTTTTGAGAAATAGCAAAGCTCAGAGTCTTTAAATATTTAAAGGCGAAAAACCGGAAGGACAAGAACAAAAAAGATTTTTTCTTGACCGCTGCTGTCATTTGGGCGTTTAGCCTCCAGTTTGCCAAAAGCGACGGAACTTGACAAATGTTGTTCGCTTACGAGACGGTAGAATATCGATAATGGAGTGGGGATTTATCCCCCCTTGACCATAAAAAAAGTTTTCCAAAAGCGCCCGAATTTGACATATATTAATGCGAGGGAGAAAAACAAATGCGAGGGGAACGGAAAAGAATTTAAAACCGCTTCCTCCCCCCCCCGCCCCCAGAGGGGGAGCCTTTTCTTTTTCTTTCTCTTTCTTTTGAATGGATTTTTATATAGAAAATAATTTTTCAGAATGGCTACTATCTGATTTAGGGGAACTTTACACTTGTTTATTTTACGTTAAAATAGCTATCTTAAAATCATATGCTCTCTATTGGCAATATGATTAACAGCATGCCTTGCCAGAACAAGAAAAGACGATGAAAGATATTCGACTTCTGCAATTTGTTCTTCCGTAATTATTTTGCTCTTTTCAATCTTTTTAGCAAGCTCAATTAGTGGGTGTAATTCAAAAAGTTCTATATCGTTAAGCTTGTATTGTGTTTTATCTTTAGCCATAATCACATCTCCTTAATCTTTAATATAATTATATATCCATTGTCTTGAAATTCCTAACTTTCTTGCAATGCCTAATATCGAATATCCGGCGTTTTTAAGCTCAATAGCTTTTAATTTTTTATCGTTGCTTAAATCGCTTTTAACTTTATTTCCTTTTGCACTTTTAAATCTTTGCCTCTCGATGAATTTATTGTAAGCTTCTTTGTCGTGCGTCCACGTCCAGCGAGCGATCGATTTAGCTGTCGATATAACTTCATTGATAGGAAGAGGATTAAGAAATAGTGAATTGAGGCTCTGTAGCTTCAAAAGAACCGCTTTAAAGAAATCTTGATACATTTTATCTTGACGATATTCCCGAACAGCTCCATAAGCCCAAAATCTGCCGTTATCGAATAGTCCGCAATTTCTGCCTAATCCGTATGTTATTTCATTTTCATTATTTTTATTTATTGTTGTTGATAATAAATCAACATAATCGGCAAGCTCGGCAAGGTCGTATTGCCTATTATGGATATTCCACGTAGTCCAGAACGGATTTAAGGGATTTTTTGTTATAAGTCCAGCATATCCGGCGTCCGCTTGCAGTTTAAGCGTGTATGCTGCTTCTATTGCCGCAAGGTATCTTAAAGCTTTTAAAGACGAATCGGGAAACTTCGATATACCTTTTTGAAGCTTATAAATTAAGTGCGCATGCTGATTTTCTTTATTTATTACGATAAGGTTCGGAGCTGCGACGTTTCCGGATTCGTGCGCAAGTGCGGCGCCGGGTCGGTCTATATCGAAAATAAGGTAATTTACAACAAGATGATTTAACTGAATATAGCGATATTTAAGGGCTGTCGATAAGGGTCTTATTTTAAGTCCTGCTTGTAAGTCATTAGTGCAATAAGGACGTTTTGGAAGTTTTGAAAGGATATGAGGGCTTGCGTCTTTATTCTCTTTTTTTATTTTAAGCGAAACAAAAAAAGGAGTTTGACATTTGACGGCGAGCGACTTTGACAAGCGCAAGCCCTATATTTGTAATAGTATATAATATTTCAATAGCATTGTCAAATCTCCGGGTAATTTTTTTGTTTCGCTTAAACATAAGTATAATCAATGTTTTATGATTTGTCAATAGTTTTTTTAACTCGCAAAGTGAGCTATTTACTTATATTACTGACAGTCATAAAATTTTATTAAAATGAAATTTTAATGCTTGGCTGGTCTATATCTATACTCGGCGGTTTTATGGCTTCGGTGATAGTATTTGTATTAGTGAACGACTGCCTTATATCTTCCCCTTGCTTAAAGTCGTTTATACTTTCCTTAAATCCTTTTATTTCTTCCTGCGTTCCGTAAATATTCGTATTGTCGGTCGCTCTCGTCGATAACACGTAAAAGCTATCTTCCCTTAAATCTCTGCCTACTGAATATAAGGTTTCTTGTTTAGTAGCTCCTTGCGCCTTATAG
>JAJZYC010000137.1 GCA_021806125.1 bacterium | reverse complement strand
CTGTTCGGGCCCCCTACTCCCCTTCCCCTGTATTCGTCGAACAGTTCCGGGGTCGCTGCGTCCAGGGCGACGGTTACCATATCGGCGCCGTATTCCTTAAAGCGTTCTATATCGTTATGCTTTAAAATAGTAGGAGTCATCAGTATAGAAACGGGGCAATGCAGTTCGTTTGCAAATCTTTTTAAAACGGTAAAGGTATCGTCTTTTGCTCTTTCGTGCGTTATCATAGAAATACAGATTCTATCCACCATATTTTTTTTCTTAAGCGTGGCCCCGATAATATCGTCCGTTTTAAATACGGGCCAATCTACTCTTATAAAACTTTTATCGTTATATTCGCCTTCCCTCGATTTCTGAAGTCCGCAATATGCGCAGTTTGCCCTGCATCCTTCATCGTAGGTTAAAAGAACGTTTATACAGTGCAGACAGGCGTTGCGGTAAAAAATGCCGGGTACGAAATCCATCGTCATTGCCGCCGCAAGGCTTACCTTTAAGTATTCCGGAGAATAATTTTTATAATTTAAATTTAAATCTTCTAATGCCGCAGTTCCGTTCATATAATATATATCCTCCGATTTTATTTTTATCCGAACATTTTAAATAAAACGTTAACTCCCAGGGAAGTTTCCCCTTCAAAACTGCCTTCGTAAGCAGATTTTTCATTCTTGTATTTATAGCATAAAGGCGACGAAATATCGATTAAAAGAGCTTTTATTCCGCTTTCCTTAAATGCGGCGCTTCTTTTTACGTAAAATTCTTTACAACAGAACCCTATGTAAGTTTTAACTCCTTTTACGGTTAATTCGCCTAAAGTTTCTACCAAATTTTCATAATTGATAATCGTTTTTGGCGTAATTCCATATCTTTCCGCAAATTTATATGCGGTTCCAGTTTCGCATTCGCCGCAGGATATACATTTGTCTTTATTTCTATATTCGCAGTTTATTTTTTTAGCGCAGTAAGGCAAAAGAATATATTCTGCTGACGGAACATCCTCCGGCTTCATTCCGTTTACGAAAATAAATCTGGATAAATCTTCTTCTTTTATTCCGGTGTTTTTAGAAAAATTAACTTTATTGATAATCTGCGTTACGATATTAAAAAAATCTTCTTTCCCGATATTCTGGAACTCCGGTTTAAATTTTTCGAAATAATCGTCTATTTTAAATATGAGCTCATCAAAAGGCGTATCCTTCAGACAGCTTTCTAAATCGTTAATAGCCCTTGCAGGAGAAACAAAATAGTCTCCGGTAAAATAAATATATTTTAATAAATTTCTTTTTTCGTCAACCTTTGTATAGGTCTTAAAAAGCCCTCCGCCGCATTTATAAATTTCGGAAATCATTTTAGTTTTAACGGGGTCGAATTCATTGGAATAAATCCACTCGTCCGAACCGTAAAACCGGCGGTTTTCTTTTAAAAAATCTTCTTCTTTCCGCGATAATTTCGATTCGTAAAAAAAATCTAAATCCAGATGCTCTTTAAAACCCGAAATAACGGACGATTTAATAACATTTAAATCGGGAATATAGCCTAAAATACTTTTAACGGACGTTACCCTTGAAAGAATTGAATTAAAATTTTTGGACGTCAATTTTTCTACCGGAATTTTCAGCGATTTTACCATATTTTCGGGATTAAAATCTAAAAGCAGGGTTCCTTGAAAAAAATAAACCGAAGACTCGTACGTGCCGCCGGTTCCCGAAATCTTCCTGCCGTCGACTTCTATATCGTTTCTCGGTCTGAACTTTGCATTAATTCCGAGTTTGCTTATCCCTCTTGCGAAAGCGACGCATATATTTTCCGTTAAATTTTCAAGGTTTTTAATCTTAATGCTTTTAGAAGAAAATACAAGTTCCCACCCCAGCTGAGCTTCGTCAAAATATATCGCTCCTCCCCCCGTAATCCTCCTGCCTATCCCTATGCCGCGCTCTTTGCAGTAATCCCGCCTTATCTCGCTGAATACCGACTGGTGATACCCGGTCAGTACGCACGGCTTAAATCTTAAAAAACGGAAAGTATCTTCTATCAACCCCTCTTTTCTTAGTTCCAGAAGGGATTTATCCATGCATATATTATACGAAAAATCGTTTAAACCGGTGTCTATTACCCTGAACATATATATAATAGAATTATATAAAATTAAGTATCATAAAAACAAGATTGCTTCGCTAACGCTCGCAACGACAAAACATTGCTTGTCATTGCGAGATATCTTTACAGGCAGTTAATAAAAGCCAACGGCTTTTATGCCGGTAAAGATGGGAAGACGGCCAAGCAATCTTCGCTCTTAACTTTATCGTACATTTAACGGCCCATTTCTATGACCGGCAAAGCCGCTTCAGAAAAAATTAACGAACAGCATACTTCCGAAAATTTAGGCTTTAATCCTAGCTTTACGCTGAAAGGAATAATTCCCTCAGAAGGATAGGCAATGCCGTTTAATCCTGATTTTACCGCAAGTTCTTCTATTTTGAACTTGCTTAGTCCGTAAGGTCTTTCACAGCCTAAAAGAACAGGCGTTTCAGTAAATTTTTTGCGGGCGTATAAAAATACTTCTCCGATTTCTTCCGCTGCCGGAGGAATAACATTTTCCATTTTAGTATTATGCATCGGCATAAAACCGACCAATACGAGCGATGATATATCGTAGCCCGAAATAATATCTATAGCGTTAAATTCTCCGGCTATGCGTCCGTGTTTTAAACCTATTACTACATGCGGAGAGCACGGTATTTTTCTGTCCGATAGATATTTCAGGGAATTTTCGTAATCTTTAACCGTAGCGTTCAAGTGGTATATTTTGCGTATGGTATCCTCTTCGCCTATTATGTCTAACATTGCAGAATCGACCCCTGCGTCTAAAAGTCCGTCGGCTATCTCTTCGGTTATGAGCCCGCAGTGAACTATTACTTTAAGGTTTAAATCCGATTTTATTTTTTTTATAGTTTTTATATACGGCAAAATATCGACTATACCTTTACTGTTTGAGCCGCCGCTAAGCAAAAATCCTATGCCTCCCGATTCGTATATAGTTTTAGCTCTTCCAAAAAGCTCGTCCGGCGTTAGCGCCGGAGCCATAGATTTTAAAATTTCGGCGTTGCAGTGTTCGCATTTTAAGGAGCATGAACCGCCGGTTATTGAAAATGGAGGGAAAGAATCGGATTTGCCGTTTTTAAAATCTTCTGTTTCGTAAGATTTAATGCTTGGAGCGTAAAAATTTATTTCGGAATTAAAATAGTTTTTTCTTATATCGAATCCTTCTGCGTATTCTTCGTCTATATCTTCGTTATATTCATAAAAACTCATATTTTTTATCTCTTTTTACAGATTATATCTTCTTTTTCCAGCTTTTTTATATAAGCGTTAACAGCATCTTCCCCTGTAGGAAGAGAATTTACGTCGGACATGGATTCGGGAAGAGGCTTAAGTTTTACTATCCAGCCTTTTCCGTAAGGGTCTAAATTAATAATATGGGAGTCGTTTTCCAGTTCTTTGTTTACTTCTACGACTTCTCCGGCAAAAGGCATGGGAAAAGGGCCGACGTATTTGCCGCTTTCTATAGTCGCGGCGCTCTTTCCTTTTTTAATTATTTTTCCTACGGGTTTAACATCGGCGTAAAGAATTTTGCCTGCTAAAGACTGGGCGGGGTCGGTCATCCCGAAGGTAAAAGTGCCGTCGGAGTTTTTTCTGCCCCAAACCTGATTTTCTATATCGTAATAGAGGTCTTCGGGAATATTGCATTCGTTAAAAATCGGCATTTAATATCTTCCTATTTTTTATTTTATATTTAAGGTTTTATATTTATATTATCGATTTAAGCTATTCGCATTTAATTCCGTCTGCTTCTATCTTTTTCTTGTATGCTTCTACCGCTTCTTTTCCGGTAAGAAGATTTTTTTTATCGGCTTCTATATTGTCGGCTTTAATCTTGCATACCCACCCCTTGCCGTATGGGTCGGAATTTATCAGAGATACTTCTTTTACGGCATCTTCATTGATTGCGGTTATTTCGCCCGAAAACGGAGCGGGGACGGGTCCGACGTATTTCCCGCTTTCTACCGTTGCGACGGATTTAAGCTGTGCAATTTTTTGTCCTACTTTTTTCGGAGTCAGATATAACAGTTTGCCTGCTAAACTTTGGGCTACGCTTGTCATTCCTACCGTTACCGTTCCGTCATCCCCAAGTTTTCCCCATACATGTTTTTCGACGCTGTAGTATAAATCCTCCGGAATATCGCATCCGTTAACCTTAGACGACATAATAGATTCCTCCTTAAATTAAATTATTTTTATTATTATTAATAATTGATTGTTACATTGTTACAGTGATTTTTTTATTTATGATACTACAATTTTTTATTATTCTCAAGTATATCATAATTTGGATTAGAAACTATTTAATAAATTAGTCATTGCGAGCGCAGCGAAGCAATCTCCTCTTTCGTATTTGTTAATAAGAGGAGAT
>JAJZYC010000136.1 GCA_021806125.1 bacterium | reverse complement strand
CCTGTGAATTTCCTGCCTTTTCAAATCGGTTAATTTTTTTAAATTCAAAGCGTAAATTTTACTCCCGCCCGTTCCCATATGTTTAATATATACAATATTAACAAATAATGTCAATACTAAAATTGCAAAAAAAGATATTGCGTAAATTAAAATGCTTTTCCTGTTAAATGTTTTCTGTTTTTTTGCCGATTTTTCCTGCTGTTCCATGAATAGAATACCTCCAAAATTATATTATTTTTTTTCGTCTTCGGCTATAACCGACTCTATAGCCTGAACCATCGTCAAACCTTTATCCGTATATTTCTTAAGCCTTAACTTGTCTTCCATAAACGTGGTAAACAGATAATACATAAACCTGTCGACCATAATCCTTGCCACTACTTTTACGCCGAAAGGCGTGTTAATAAAGACTTCGGAATGATGGGGCTTAAAGTTGGAAACAGACCTTAAGACGTGATAGTCCATTTCTGAAAAGCTTATTAACTGCGAAAGTTTTAATGCATTAATGGATTCTTCGGTTTGCTTTAAAAAGAATTTCCATGAACTTGAGTTTATAATAACCCTGCCGGCTCTCGATATCGATTTTTCGTTTACCGAATAGATATCGTCGAAACCCTGAGTCGCTATAACTATTGACGCTCCGTGCTTCCTGAAGCGCCTGTAGGCCTGTTCTATGAATATATCTATTTTATGGGACGTCCCTAAAAATTTATGAGCCTCGTCGATAAAACAAATTACCCTTGATTTAGAGATGCCGCCGTGATAGGTTTTATTTGTCAAATGGAATATCATAATCATAATGACTGCGTCTCTTAATTCCTGCATATTCTCTATAGTGTCGAGTTCCATAACGACGTAAGGCTTCGTAAAATCTATGGAAGATTTTCCGGTAAAAAACTTTCCGTAAATTCCCGTGGCGGTATAAGGTTTAAGCTGCTGTCCGAAATTTTTGAGTTCCCTGTCCTCGCTCATAAGAAACCATTCCGATATATGAGTTATTTCAAGCTTCTCTTTGTATTCGTTCCATAATTCGGTAAGAGCGCCGTCGATGTATGACTTTATTAATTTTTCAACCTGATCGGAATAGTCTTTAGAAAGAGAAGCGCCGATAAAATAAATAAAATCCCTAAGATATTCCCAGTTTTCCTCGAAGTCTTTCTGCGTTTTTATTTCCGAAAAAGGATTTATCGATATAGGGTTGTTTAAATCAAACTCTATCCACTGCCCGCCTATCGATTCGCAAAGCTTTTCGTAAGAACGTCCTATATCGAACGTAAATACGGTATCCCCCCTCGACAGATACATAAGCGTTAAATAGTTTATAAAAACGGATTTGCCGGCTCCGGACGTGGCGACTATATAGCCGTTGTAATTATCGGGAGAATCGAACAAGTCAAACTCCATAAACTGCCCCCTTCTCGATATTAAGGGGATAGTGGGCGTTTTAGTTCCAGACCAGTCCGCTTCGGACGGTATAAACTGCGCCGCTTCGTCGGTAAAAAGAGTTATATAGTTTTCGGTAATCGTATAATATTCGCCGTTCATCGCCATAGGCAGCGAAGAAAAGAAATTGACGGGGACTATCCTTGCGACTTGAGCAAGCTTTACCCTTTGCTGAGGCGCTCCGCTGTCCCAATACGATTTAACGGTATCAACGCTTCTTTTAACCTCTTTTTCGTTCTTTCCCGATACTAAAACGTTTAAGGAATACTGGACGAGTTTTTGTTTTTCTTCAATTTTTTTTATCGTATGCAAAGCATCGTCTTTCTTTTTCGCCGCTCTCGGAAATAAATTAGCAGGCATGTCCTGAGCCATAGTGGCCGTCTGCCTGCCTTTAATTCCTGCCGCTTTTTTGTTCGTAATCATAGAAAAAGAGGCGGTAATTATAAAAGGAGTATAAAACTGCTGCTTGTCAACGTTAGACGTTAAATAATCTCCTAATTTTGAAGAAAACATCCATATATTAGTTTCATTCGGCATATGAACTGGCTGTAAAGAAGCCCAATAAACGCCGTCCGATATTACGTATTTTTTGTTTCTCGTATCTATCAGCGTATCCGGCGCAAGCATTTGTCTGACTAACGGGACTCTGTCGTCGTATTCCGGTATATCCCTAAAGTCGTGATTCATATTGAGTATTTCGTAAATTAACGCTTGAAATTCCGCAGGTTTTACGTTTCTCGGATAATAGCCTTTAGTGCTTAAAATATTTTCTATGGATTCCGTAAGCATACTTAGCCTGTCGAGATTTTTATCCATAGAAATGGAAACGAAAAGCCTGTGATTTTTAAGCTTTGTTTCCATTAAATTATTTATTTTATCTTTAGTCTTGTTATCCAAAAAATCAACGTAGTTTTTTATCAGCGCTCCGTATAAAGGGTCTTCTTTCGCCCTTTCTTTTTGGGCGGCGAATGCGTCGAGTTCTCCAGTAATATTGGGAGAACCGTAAAGCATAAACTGAATAATGGCGCCCGGAACGAGCAAATCTAAAATAGCTTCAAATGCGGTAGTATCCGCCGCAACAATAGAGGGCGAAAGTTCGAGTATGCTTCCCGCCGCTCCATTATCGTGAATATAAATGCGCTCGTCGTCTTTATACCACATATACGGCAAAACTTCGGAAAGATGAGTATATTTTAAACCTATATCTTTGAGTTGTGGCTGCATTGTTTTTCTCCTAACGCCTGATTCTAAACATATTTAATTTATCGTTTTTATATTTTTTGAATAGATAATTTCCGTAAAGCCATCTGCCCGAATGAACCACTATAAATACATCCTGCCCGCTGTGAAACGTCTTCTTGGAAGAATACGGAAGTATCCATATTTTTTTTATAACCGCAGGAATATATAAAGGCGGAGTGCTTGTTTTAAGCATGTATTTTAAAAGATACTGCGATACGGAAACCGATTTTTTAAAATGATATTCAGCGTTTTTAACTGACTTAACGCCGCTATTTCCCATTTCTTCGCAAGCTTTAGTATGTCTTAAAGATACGGGACAATTAACTTTAGCCTTTTTCTGCCGTTCTAATTTAGCATATAAAGCGGGATGCAGAGACGCTTTGTAATTAGTTACCAAAGACGAACAGTTGCCCATATCCGATTTAGCTTCCGGACAGGAATAATTGCTCGAATACGGCAATAAAGCGCATCCCGAAAAAGCAAGCATTATAAAACCTATCCCGCCTAATACTCCGGCTATTTTTAATTTTTTATTTTTTAGCATTTCAACACCCCGCTTTATTAATTTCTTCTTTTTGATTTTAACAGTCTTAACATTCTTTTCTTTTTCTTTATCCATATTTTATTTAAAATTTTTAAATATATTGCTCTGGATTTTTTTGACGTTTACGGTTTTTATTCCTAATAGTTTATAAATCTGCCCGATATTAAGCCCTAAAACCGCCTGATTTTTAATAATAAAATACGGCACACCAAATATGGAGAATTTCTGCGCCAAAGCGGTATTATATTCAAGAGTTTTCATGGCGTAAGCCGACTGTTTGAATTTAGGCGGAATGTTGCCTGATTTAGTAAGATAAACCTGCTTAACCATTATTTTATTGAGTAAGGCTACTTTAGCTTTATTTGATAATCCTTGAGACTTTGTAAAATAATAAAGTTCCATTTCGGTAGAATGCGGATGAATAGACGGCTGCGGTATTAAAAATAAATATCTCGTCATTTTATCCCTTAATCTTTTAGATTCCGTCGTAAGCCTTTCAAATGCCCTGCAATAAGGGCAGTCGATATTTGCAAATTCTATTACTTTAACCGGACCGTGTCCTATCTTAATAGCTTTAGACAAGTCAACGTATTTTGCTATTTTTGCGGCTTTAGACGCCTGCATGCCCGCCATGGATTCATTAGTTAAATTCTTGCCCGTATTAGTCCAAATCTGACCAAACACTAACAGTTTTTTAGCAGGATAGACGTAAACTATCTGACCGTTAGGCAATAACGCCCCGTATAAGCCGTTTATGGGCGTATTTATTACTTTAGATATTTTGGTATGCGGCAGTATCGACTGAATGGTCTGTAAAGACATCGCATACGATTTAACGGTTAAAGAAAACACAGCCATTAAAGTTAGAATAAATAATTTTTTCACTTTTTTACCCCCTTATTAGATTTAGATTTATTAGTTTTAATATTATTTTTATACGTTGCGTAAAATCCGTGCGTTAATACCAAAGTTAATTTTCTCCCTGCGCCTACGACTACGACCGGCATCATAGAATTTGCCATTTTGGCATAAAACTTTGATAACTCTCCCGCCGCCGTGCTTAAGCCTTGTCCTAATCCTGCCTCGCCTACGTTACTCGGATTAATGGTAGAAGTAGAACCTAAAGCAGAATAGCTCATGGTTTCGGATTGCATACTTACAACGTTTGCAAAACCCTGCATAATACCGGCCATAAATTCCCTCGCAAGTATGGCGCCCTGTTTTGTTACCACCTTGCCCCTTAAACCGACTTTGCCGTGTTCGCCTA
>JAJZYC010000135.1 GCA_021806125.1 bacterium | reverse complement strand
CCAACTTTTACTGCGGCGATGAATATTTTTAATTTACAAACAAAAAATATGATATAATTTTTAATAATTAACCAATAAAAAATCAGACTGACACGAAATATCTTACACTTCTTAGATTTGCGTGTTTTTCCGAATTCATAATCGTCTTCCTTAGGTTTTATTTATTATTATTCAATATATTTTTTATTCTTGCGGGTTTAAAATCCGTTACCTCTACCGATGCGTTTAGACAAAAAAGAGATTCCTGGATAGAATGGGAATGGACGTGTCCGTGTATATTTATATCGCAATTATATTTCTCAAATATCTCGAATAGTTTTTCCGTAGCTGGCTTATAATAAAGGTCGTGCTCAATGTAATTTTCGACCGGAAAATGCGAAAACATAATTCTTTTGCCTGAAAGCTCCGTTATTAAAGCATTGACATGTTTCGGAGTATTTATTGAATCGTATGTTCCGTTCAAAAGTAGATGGACGCCCTCGATTAAATCTATGCCTATTTCTTTATAAAAGGCATAACTGCCTCTATCGTGATTGCCTTTGATTAAAATAATATTGCCGTTAAGCCTCTTAGCCCAGGTCTTTATCTTATCCTGTCCGCCCCAGGCTAAATCGCCTAAGTGCAGAACGGTATCGTTTTTGCATATTGCGTTATTCCAGTTTTCAACAAGCCTATGGTTTACCTTATTTGCAATATCTATGCTATTCGATACGGAATCTAAATCTGCAAGGGTCGTCCTTGACGGCTCGTAAGCAATAATATTGTCGTGTCCGAAGTGGGTATCGGAGATTATAAATGTGTCTTCGGTTATCGTCATTTTTTATAATACCTAATTATAACATATTGCCGGAAATATTTTGGATGGAGAAGGGTATCATTAAGAAAGAGAAAACCTCCAACTTATAACGTAATACGAATCTGGCAAAGTAAAATTGCAATAAAAAAACTTAAAATTCCAAAATAATGTAAGTTAAATCACAATTTAGACATAAGGCTTGCCATTTCGACCGCCGCCATTGCCGCTTCAAAACCTTTGTTGCCCATTTTAGAGCCGCCTCTTGAGATTGCCTGTTCTATATTTTCAGCGGTAATAATTCCGTAAGTCACGGGAATATTAGAATGCATTAGAATTTCGGCAATTAATTTGGTTACCTGATTTGAAAGAAGGTCGAAATGGTTTGTCTCTCCTCTTATTATAGTTCCAAGGCAAATAACCGCGTTAAATTTTTTAGATTCGGCAAATCTTTTTGCGATTAACGGTATCTCGAAAGCGCCTGGGACTCTTGCAACCGTAATATCCGACTCTTCAACTCCGGCTCTTTTCAGATAATCAAGAGAACCGCCCAGAAGTTTAGAATTAATAAAATCGTTAAATCTTGACATTACAATGCCGAATTTAAATCCCGCAGCTTTCAGTTCTCCTTCGATATACCTTACTTTTTCCATTTAATCCTCCATATTATATAAAAATTAGTATAATGTTTCCGTAACCTCAGCCAGTTCCCCCGAAATACTTTCTTCTTTAACCTCAGTTTTTCTTTTTTCCATATAACCCATATAAGAAGCGACTATTAGAATTAGCACCCCTATAATTTCATATACGTCTATTTTTTGTTTTAGTATAGTATATCCGTAAAAAAATGACCAGAATATTTCGGTATAGCCGAAAAGACCTAAATAATTTGCCGATAAATTAATAGAGGAATAATTTACTAATACCATTGCTATTCCCTGCATCATAACTCCCCAAATAAAAACTTTGCCGTAATTTTCGATTTTAATATGCGGCAAAATAAACATAACCGGTATGGTAAGTATTAATACTATGTATAAATTATATTTAAAAACGGTAGCAGCAGCGTTAATTAAATCATTATTGGTTTTATGTACTTTTTTCTCTTTCATATAGCCGTTTTGAAACAGTATATCGCCGGCCAGCGTAAAACCGCTTCCAATACCGAATAACAGGCCGTATATTATTATAGCGTTAAAGTTATGGATAAATTTAAAACACATAAATATAGCGCCAAGGAAAGATATTAAAATGTAATAAAAAACTTTCCTATTGTATTTCTGTTTAAGCATTATCGGAGCAAGCAGCGTTGCGATAACCGGTCCGAGATAATGAAGGCTTGTAACGACTCCTACGCTGATATACTTATATCCGCTAATCAAAAAAAATATATCCATTACCATTATTAACGATATGATAAATATTTTTATATCTATAAGATCTTTAAAACTGTTGTATTTAATGCCGATAGGCGATAAAAATATTAATCCGGATAAACCAAAAAGCCAGGTTATTACAAGCGGCGGTAAATGAATAATATGAGGCACTATTGCATAAGCGCCGAATATAAACATCGAAAGTAAATTGGCAAATATTGGCATATGGCTAAATTTATCAAAAAATTAACTCTTTTATATCGTCAATAATATAATCCGGTCCGGCATTTATAAGGACTTCTTTTCCGAAAGATCCGTTTGTTATAGCAACGGATTTTATTTCGGCATTTTTAGCGCATTCTATGTCTCTGGGAGCGTCGCCTATAAAAATAGAATCTTCTTTATCTCTTTTTAAATTGTTTAAAATACAGTAGAGCATATCCGGCTCTGGTTTTAATCTTATATCTTTATCTATTCCGGCTATAAAATCAAATAAAGGGCTGTAACCTAAATAGTCAAGAAGGTCTTTTACGTAATCTATGGGTCCGTTTGTGGCTACGGCTATTTGTTTATTTTCTTCTTTTAGTTTTAAGATTACTTCTTTGACTTGAGGTTTAAGGGGTATGCGAGTCTTTTTGCATAAACCGAAAAAAAGCTGGTTGTAAAAACTTTTATAATTTTCTAGTCCGTAATCTTTGAGAATGTTTTTAGTAGGATCGGAATCAAATTCCAAAAAAGTTTCTTCGTCTAAAGGGATTTTGCAGTCGTCGAAAACGGCTTTACATGCCTCAAAGCATTGTTGTTTGGAATCCACTAAAGTTCCGTCCCAATCGAATATTATTAATTTTTTAGCGGGGATTTCTAGTGCGCATTTTTTACTACTGCAGATTAGAGTATTAGATTGAATAAGATTTTTTATCATATTCTAAGGCGCTGAATTTGTTTAATCTCTATAGCGGTTTAATATAAAAAATTTTGATATAAAAATTCTGACAGTTATATATCTTTTATTAAGTTTTATCATTTTTTATATTTTTGTGTCAATTAATATTATAACCGCCTACCAGGTACAAAAAGGAAATGCTATATGGGTAGCTATTATTTTGGACACGTTACCTATTTATCAATAATGATTATCCAAATATTTCCTATAATTATTAAAAGGAACAGAACATAGCATGGCTGCCGCCGTCAACCGTTGCGTCTGATTTGCCTGTCGGCGAATATTTCCTTTACCGCCACCATTGCCCAGTCGGCGGCGGTCTGCCTGTTGAAGCTCTCTAATTTTTCTTTGGGCAGCCCAAAAATGCCGCCCAAGGGAAATTCGTCAGGATAAGTGTTCTTATAATATCGGTTTAGAATAGTGCAGGAGGTTAAAAGCGCCTCATGGGCAATGTTTCTTCTTTCGTCCAGTCCTTCTACAGTTTCACTGAAGTTATCTCCTTCAAACGTAATCTTTTTTACTTTTTCTCCAATTCCCATTTTAGTTACCGAAGAGACATAATCAACTGCTTTTTCAATTGCTTCTATCGTTAGCTTTAACCCTTTATCGTCATTTCTTTTCCCGAAAAATTCTATCGTTTCGTTTATTCTTCTTAATATTTTTTCTTCCATATATCCTTTAAATATAGTCAAATAAAAACGTTTTAAATAAATTATACAGAAAATAATATAAATTTCAAGGCTAATACGTAATTTAATTTAAAAAGATTGAAGAAAAAACAATCGTCCAGCTTTCATCCGAATACGGTGTGCACCCTAATCAGATAGGACTATGGAAGAAGAAACTCCTAAAAGATTTACCTTTGGTCTTTCAAAATAAATCCCAGACCGTTGACGATTTCGAAGAGAAAGAATCAGAACTCTACAGGCAGATAGGACAATTAAAGGTTGAAATTGACTGGCTTAAAAAAAAATCCCAGATGCTTACTTCAACGAAAAAAAATTACTAATAGAACCAAATGCCGAACTTACTATAAAGAAACAGTGCAAACTTTTAGGAATTTCAAATTCGAAAATAAATATAAAAATTGTGCACACTAAGAAATATTTGGAAAGTTCAGTTAGAATCAAGGAATTAAGGTTAAATAACGATAACTTAGATGCTTTCGAAGAAATTGAAAAGATTAAAAATAATCTTCTTAAATACTGTAAACTCGATACTTTTGCTATGGTTAAAATATTGCAAAAATTAATTGAATATATAGAGGGAAACTAAAATAAAAAATTTGTTAAAGTTTGATTTTTAGACGCTTGACATCTTATAAAATTAATAATAAAATTAAACATAAATACTTAAAAGTAAAAAAATAAAAAGCGATAATTTGAAATATATTA
>JAJZYC010000134.1 GCA_021806125.1 bacterium | reverse complement strand
TTTAATAGTTCAAGTTCGTATTTTAAAACTTTTTCTTTTGTTTGTTGGTTTTCTGATCCGAATTCTGCTTCAGTGCTTATATTATCTATATATTTTGATAAATTTTCTTCTTTTTCGGAATATTTATAAACGATAGATGCCGTATTTTTAACCGTTCTAGCCGCATAGACAGGGCTGTCCATTTTGATATCGTCTTTGTCGTAATCATCTTCCGCATTTGATTGTATTTTTTCTATTTTCGGAATCATTTTTTTTATTTTATTTATGATTTCTTTTTTTGGATTATTGATGTATTCTTCTATATATTCTACGGTTGTTTTTAACTACCATTGCCGAGAAGTCCCCTTTCGTAAGATAGGGGATGAAAGGCAACACTATATTTGCTTTGCTTGTTGTTTTTGCCTTGATATTATATTTCAGTTATGCTATAATAAACCTATATGAAATATAATACAAACAAAGGCAACCATTCAGTATATTGTATTCAGTTCCATTATGTAGCCTGCGTAAAATATAGACTCAAAATACTGAATAACAAAATATCCGAAAGATTAAAAATGATAAACAAAAGTATAGCCGAGCATTTCGGCATTGAGATAATAGAGCAAGAAACGGATAAAGACCACGTGCATATATTGTTTTCAAGCAAGCCGCAAATAGAAGTCAGCAAGTTTGTAAACAGCTTGAAATCCGTTTCGGCAAGATTATTATTTCGGGAGTTTCCTGAAATAAAGAAGCAGTTATGGAAAGGACATCTATGGAGCTCGTCATATTTTCTTGCAACGACGGGACAGGTAACATTGGATATTCTTAAAAAATACGTAGAGTCGCAAAATGATAAAAACATATAAATATCGGTTATATCCGACGAGAAAACAAACGGAAAAATTAGAATGGACGCTTGAGACCTGCCGTATCCTTTATAATTCCGCACTGGTTGATAGAAACAGGCACTACGAAGAAACCGACAAAGGTTTATCCCGCATAGACCAGCAGAAGATATTAGTCCGGGATAAGAAAAATATCGAATATCTTATGAATATTCATTCGCAGGTATTGCAGGATGTCTTGTTTAGGGTAGAAAAAGCCTATAAAGCCTTTTTCCGCAGAATAAAGGAAAAGAACGGTAAGGCGGGCTATCCCCGCTTCAAGCAAACAGGCAGATATGACAGTATAACTTATACGCAGTCCGGTTTCGGTATAGATGATGTCGGTAAGTTATCGCTCTCTAAAATCGGGCATATCAAGTTAAAGCTGCACCGCTCTATTAACGGCATTATTAAGACCTGCAATGTCAAAAAAGAAATAGACAAGTGGTATGTCTGCTTTTCGGTAGAATATACGCCGGTTACTAAAAAACAGACCGTAATCCGCAAACACGTCGGGATAGACGTAGGCATTAAGTCTTTTGCGGCTCTGTCAAGCGGCAAGGTTATAAAGAACCCTAAGCACCTTATTCAGGCGGAAGAAAGGCTTATTAAGAAACAAAGGCGGTTATCAAATAAGAAAAAGGGCTCTAATAACCGCAAGAAAGCGAGATTATCGGTCGCTAAAGCGCATAAGAGAGTATCTAATCAGAGAAAAGATTTCCAGCATAAGTTATCGAGGAAAATCATCAGTAATTACGACGCAGTGGGAGTTGAGGATTTGCGCATTAAAAATATGGTAAAGAATCACTGTTTGGCTAAATCGATTAGCGATGCGGGCTGGGGACAATTTCTTTCTTTCATGGCATACAAAGCGGAAGAAGCTGGTATCCTGTTTTTGAGAGTAAACCCCCGTAACACGTCCAAAGCCTGCTCGGTTCCGGGCTGCGGATACATTTATAAAGATATGACATTATCCGTCCGCGAGTGGACTTGTCCGTCCTGCGGAACTACGCATGAGAGGGACGTAAACGCCGCCGCCGAAATCGATAACATATTAGTACGGAAAATACGGCAGGAACTGCCGGAATACACGCTTGGGGAGATAAGCTCTATGGATGACATCGTAAGTAGTAATACTTATGCACTAAAAAGTATCTTATCAAAGAACCAAGAAGCCCCGTCCGTAAGGGCGGGGTAGTTCACCGTGTTATTATCGGGATAGTATTCTTTGAAACATTTTAGCACTAATTTTGATGCGTAAAGCGCATATTCTATTTTTTCTTTATCCGGTAAAGATTTTGCGAGATATTCTTGCACCATGGCTATTCTGTTTTGTTCTATCAGTATTTTTAATAATTCATATTTTTTGCCTGAATCGGTTATGTTTTTTCTGATTGTTTTGTTTTCGTTTTCTATGTTTGTAAAGTGTTTTGTGAACTACCTATCAATAAATTGATAGGCTTCCTGCTTCATCGTATGGCGACTAATACCAATATTCCGATATCCCGCCGTATCATACTCCACAGGCGTAAACTCCGACAGATTACTGCCGTATTTTTTGGTATATTCTAATAAGAATATTAAACCTTCTAGGAATAGATTAATACTGGCATTTATATCTCTGTCATGGATAGCTCCGCATTTTGGACATATCCAAGATCTTTCGGATAATTTAAGATCTTTGTAAATGTAATCACAGTTTAATGTAGAACATTTCTTTGATGATGGATAAAATCTGTCAACTTTGATTATTTGTCTTCCATACCAGTTGGATTTGTATTCGATCATTTTTACGAATTTGTTCCATGATACATCCGATATAGATTTAGATAAATGCCGGTTTTTAATCATTCCCTTAATATTAAGATCCTCAAGAACAACAACTTGGCTATCGTTTATTATTCTTGAGGATAGTTTGTGTAAAAAACTTTGTCTTTGGTTAAATATGTGTTCGTGTAATAAAGATAATTTATTTTTGAATTTAAGATAATTTTTAGATGCTGTAGTTTTATCTTGTTTATTCCGTTTATGGACTTTTCGATCTAACCATTTTGATAATTTAACTAATTTTTTTTGAGATTTGAGTAGAATTGTTGGATTTGGTATTTTGTGAGTCTGTTTATTATCTAAGTTGGTTCCTGTGGTGATAGTAGCAAAATCTTTAATACCTAAGTCTATACCGGTAGATATACCAAGCGTTTTTTTAGGTATATAGGGAGTAAACTTAAATTTTTCTATTAACATGTTAACATAGTATTTACTGGATATGGTTTTAGAAATACTAATAGAATTAACATTTTCATAAAAGTGTCTATGGAACTTAACTTTAATAGGTGATTTTAACTTAGGAATTTGTATAATATTGTTTACTATTTTAAAACTCTGAGGTATTACTATACTATTATAAGAATACTTCTTTTTAAAGTTAGGATATCCTGCTTGTTTAGTAAAGAATTTATGATATGCTTTATCAAGAGATTGTAAACTGCATTGTAGTGATTGTGAGTTAGCCTCTTTTAGAAAAGGAAAACCTTTTTTTAAGAGAGGTATTATTTTTTGAAATTTTATATAGTTGAATTTTATGTTATGGTATTTATATAAGTGTATTGATCTTTCTAAAAAAAAGTTATATATAAATCTGTTATAACTTATTTGTTCGTTAAGATAATTTATTTGTTCTTTGTTAGGATATATGCGGAATCTATAAGTATAAAATTTATTTTTATCTTTATCCGTATTCTTATTTTTAGTTTTTTTAGAATTCATATATTATGTGATGATATGATTTGTATTATATGGTAATTATATGATATTGGTTTATATATAAATTTTGGTAATGTTATATGTTAATAATATTATATTATATTATTGATTAAAATTCAATAGAAATAGATTTATTTACCTTTCATCTCTCCTTTGAAAAAGAGAGAATTCTCGGTAGATTTCTTAAAAGATTCTCTCGTGATTTCCATTTTTATTTCCTCTGTTTTATTTATTTTATTTTATTTTTATGTTTTTTACCGAAGCCATGATTGTTTTTGCGGCTTCTTCGTAAGACGATATTTCCTTGCGCGGTATATTTCTGTCACGCAGGGAGCTTATCGTATAGGTATGGTAAGATGAATCATTTGCTTCGCCCTGCTGTTGTTCTAAGAATACTCGGCATAAATCTATGTTTCTTATTGATTCTGATGTGTTTGCATTTCTGATTAGATCGTATGATTGCATAAGAAAGCTTTCGTAAGATCTGATATCTTCTATTATTTCTTTGCTTTTTATATAATTTTTATCTATTTTTTTTAATCTTTTTTTGATTGCGGATATGTCCATAGTGTTTGTTCTCTTTTTTTAATGTTTTATTGGTTTTGTTAAATATAATCTAATAAAATGTTTTTGATTATTATTGCCGGGATCATAATAGAAAAATTTACTATTATTTCTATTAATATTTTTTTAATATCTCCGCCGTTGCGAAGCATATATAAATCGATGCCTTTGCCGGCGATATTTATGGCGCAAAACACTATAAGTAAGTTAAATGCGAGTTTTATGATGTTGTGCAATACGGATACTATTACTGATGTTATTTTGTATGCCATTATTTCGGTTTTTGTTATATTGTTTCAATTCCACAATTGGTGCGATTAAATATGCCATTAT
>JAJZYC010000133.1 GCA_021806125.1 bacterium | reverse complement strand
TACGTTTATTTGATATCAGTCTGCTAAAAAATTATTAAATGACTTTTAGGTCATTTAATGGTAAAATTTATTTATAATGTACTCTAAAGAATACAAAAACCTTATATTAATCCTGCTGGTAGCTTTCTTTTTTATGGTAATGCTCGATATGAGCATCGTAACAATAGCCATTCCTAAAATTATGTCCAGCCTCGGAGTTGACCTTGAAGAGGTTGACTGGATTATGATTGCTTACAGCGTTGCAACCGCAATAATAATAATGCCGATTACATTTATCATTAAAAAGATAGGGCTAAAAATCCCGATAATACTTAGCATTATATTTTTCACAGTATCGTCTATAGCCTGCGGATTTGCTACTTCTATTAACATGCTTATATTTTTTCGGATTATTCAGGGGCTGTCCGGCGGAGGCATAGCGCCCTTGGGTCTTGCTCTCCTCGGCAAGGTCTTTGAACCGAACGAAAGAGGTAGGGCTATGGGAATCTGGGGGATAGGCGCTATGGCGGCTCCGGCAATAGGCCCCACGCTCGGCGGATGGATTACCGACCATTTAACATGGAGATGGGTTTTTTTCGTGAACGCCCCGATAGCCGTTATAACGCTTATAGGAATAATAATAATTATGGAAGATGACCGCAAATCGCAATATTTTAAGGCAAATTTCGATTTTTGGGGGTTTATTTTTTTCGCAACCGCTATTTCTTTTATGCTAGTAGCGTTCAACGAAGGTCAGAATAAAGGCTGGGATTCAAACTATATACATATTTGTGAACTTTTGAGCGCCGCAGGTTTTATCATGTTTTTTTTATTTGAACCTTTCATTTCCCATCCACTGATAGACTTTAAAATTTTTGAAAATTATAATTTTACCCTTATAACTTCTATTAATGCCGTTAGGGCTATAGCGCTTTTCGGCTCTTTATTTATAATGCCGGTTTATCTCGAAAATATTATGAATTATACTCCATACACAACCGGTCTTATTATGATGCCTTCGGCAATAGCCGTCGCATTATCTGCGCCTATTTTCGGCAGGGGAGCAGACAGATGGGGGGGGAAATATTTTATAGTTTTCGGCATGGCTTTAACCGCCTTATCGCTGTTTTTATATTGGAATTTATCAGTGCAGTCAAGCCTATACGACATAATATATCCGTCGATTATTAGGGGAATAGGGCTCGGAATGCTATATTCGCCGATTATGAGCACAGGGCTTAATTCTGTCAAGACGGAACAAATCCCCGAAGCATCAGGCCTACTGCCTGTAACTATGAGGATTGCTTCCGGTTTTGGAATCGCATACTTTGCAAATTATCTTGCAACAAAAAAAGTTTACTATCTTACAAGATACGGAGATAAAATTAACGATAGAAATTTCGCTTTCCTTAAGATAAAGTCTTTTTTTAATAACGAAGGCCAGTTCAAAGCAAATACGGGAGTCATAGCCGGCTCGGCAAAAATTAACCCCGGTCTAGGAATTATAGACAGCATAGTTAAGATGTTTGCAACGGTTCAATCTTACGACGACGTATTTATAGTCGCAGGCGTAATATGTCTTATAGGCATAATTCCCGCTTTTATGCTAAAAAATAAGATACATCGCTGACTTTTAAAAATTTAAATATTTTATTTTTCCCTTATCTGAATAGCTGACCCCGGTTAAACCTACTTTCAATATAAACATCCCTTTTATGTTTTCTCCGGCGCGAACATAATAACTTCTTCCGTCCGCTCTTAAAAGAGCGGTTTTACCGCTTATAAATATTAACGACGGTGGGGAGGATTTCTTTTCCGAAAATCCTTTAAACTTTAACTTTTTAATAAAGTTAGGTAAATCTACGCCGCCTGGGCGACTGGCATTCGCAAATACTTTCATTCCGTTATTATTTATTTTTTCCGGGGAAATAAATAGCCGGTTAAATTTTTTATATTTTTTATCCGGAATATTAAAAATATCTTTTAGGCTGTTTTTTGAATTGCCGGCATTTGAATTAGAAAATATCTTTTTTGGTTTTATAACAAAACCGAAAGTTTTTTTATTTTTTATTTCGCTACCCGAAACCTTTTTATGTCCGAATTTCCTTTCCAGCCTATTTAATGCAAAAATAAATAAAAAAATACCGAAAAGAAACAGTGCGAACCATTTTACCGATTTTTTAAAAATATTTATAAAATTTTTAAAGCCCATATTTACGCCCTCTTTAAGTTAAACTTATTAACCTTTCGTCAATAACGATGCGCACGCCTGTGACGTTCACGGATTTTATGGATATACGCCTGAGTTCCGACGGAAAAGCACCGAATGTTTTCAATAATGCAAAAATAACCCCTATATTGGAAATTTTGTTAAACGAAATTATTATATCTTTAGATTCTAATAAAGATTTTTTATTTAGCACTTTTACTTTAATGCCGTAACCGTTTTTTCGCAAATAATTTACATAAGATAACGCAGAAAGAATATCGGTCGAAAATCTATGATTTCCCGCTTTAAAATTTACGGGTTTTATTCCTGCTTCGCTTAAAAGTTTGATTTTTAGCATTTTTTCCGTATTATGTTTTTTAACGCAAATCCTTTTTAGCTTATAATATTTATTAAACGAAGGAAATAATTCAAAGCAAAAAAAATAAACGGATATAAAAAACAGCAAAAAAAATATTAATAATTTTTTGTTTTTAAATTTTTTCATCTTAATCTTCCGTAAAATTTAATATAAGGTTTTCCGAAATTATCCAAATTATATGAGATTCTAATATGACCCAATAACCGGAATTTTTTTAGAATTAAATTATAATTTTTTGCAAATTTTCTGTATCCTCCTTTTACATAAACGGCTCCATCGATAATATAAGTATTTTCTGACCTTTTGATATCTAGATTTTCAATTTTTACTTTTTTAGGTAAAATCATTATAAATCTTTTAAGATAATATGCTACTTTGAACGACATAAAGTATTCGTTAAACAAAATAATATTTTCCTTTTTTCGATTTTGTTCCGATAGAGCGGCGATATTTTTATTCAATAATTTTATTTTTTTATTTTCTATGGACGATTTACCATTAAAAAATAAAACCGTTGACTGCATAAGCAGTAAGGCTACGATTAAAACAACAATATATATATTAATTAACCTATTTTTTCTTAACTCTATATTTCTGAATTTTATCTCCAAATTTTCAAAATGAGGAACCGGCCTTTTTATATCTTCGAAAAATAGCGCAAAATCTTTTGCGGTAAAGTTAACTATACCGGCACCCTCAAAGAAAATGTTAAAATCAACGCCTGCGCAGTTTGTAACAATTTTATTTATTACGATATTTTTTGAATTTAATTTTGTTTTTAAAATATTTAAATTATCGTTTAACATATCTTCCTTAAAACTTACAACCGGAAAAAGATTAAAGCCGTTTAATATAACCATTATTTTATATATATCCTCAGTCTTTTCTATAAATATAAGTGATTCTTCCCGTCCCGAAATTATGTATTTTTCATTTAAAAATAATATCGCCAAATAATCATACGGAATAATAAAATCTATTCCGTTTAAAAGCGAATAATACTTTTTTATATTTAAAGGCTGCGTATGATAGACTCCGTATTCGTTGCCCGCATTCCGGATATAAAAATAAGACTCGCTTCTGAAATATTTCGCAAGATATTTATTTAACGCCGTTTTTTTAAAGGATTTAACGCCGTTTTTCGGAATAACAGAAAAGTTGATATTTTTAGATATTACCGCAACAGCCGCCTTATTTTCAAAACCCTGCGTTTCTACAGGATATTCACGCGAAAAGAATGATTCTTCCCCGTTAAAATACTGGTAAATATCATATTCTTCTATATAAATTAAATTTCTATACATTTTTTATTTAACGCATAAGATTTAAAAGTTTAGTATAACTTTGGCAAAATATTTTTAAATATCATCTAACGGCATCGACTTTTAATTTTTTTTACGTTTAATTAAACGTAAAAGTTAAATTCCCCTGAAAAGCAGAATTATCGGCACTCGCGGCATTGCCGTTAAATAAGTCGCTCAAGCAGGTCTGTCCTCCGCCGATATTGAAAACCGGATTTTCGCTTGCGCTGACACCTGATATAGAATTTTCTAATGAATTACATATATTCAAAGCCTGCGCATTGGTCATCTGCGGAGCATTTATCCCAATTATATACCGGTACTGCCCCGGATTTGAATTTGTAGAAATAAAATAGCCTTCTATGAAACCCTGATTAGGAGGAGTTACATTATTTCCGCTGACGGTCCATGAAGCAGGAAGAAGGTTATCTTCCTGCATTGCATAGGGAAGAGACACCCCTGAAGGCGGCATAATGCTTCCGCCGTTTACCTGCATATAAGAATTTACGGCAGACTCAATTTTGGTTATAGACTGAACCGCCGCAGTAACGTTTGACGAACCAATGAGACCGTTATAAACCATCAGTCCTCCGGCAGACAGTATTCCGACTACTATCATTGCGACTATAATTTCCATTAAAGTAAAACCGCCGTTGTTTTT
>JAJZYC010000132.1 GCA_021806125.1 bacterium | reverse complement strand
GTAAACCGGCTGACTGATTTTTTCGCCTTCTTTTAATGTCTTAAAGCGGTTATGTGCTGCGTCTTCCCTCTGTCCGAGCAGATAAGGTTTTATGGCTTTTATCTTATCGAAAAAAACCTCCTGATCTACGATTAAATCGCGAATTACCGGCATGTTGGCAAGAGGTTCGACGTTTATTATTCCAAATTTATCTATTTCTAAGCTAACCTGCGTTTTACATGCAAGTTTGGTTATGCCGTTTATTTTCATAGCGCAGGAACCGCAGATGGCGCTTCTGCATGACCTTCTAAAACTTAGCGTTCCGTCAAGCTCCGATTTTATTTTTATTAAGGCGTTTAAAACAGTCATGCCCGGATAGTCTTCTGCCGTATATTCTTTATAGTACGGTTTTTCGTCGGTTTCAGGATTAAATCTGTAAGCCCTTACCTTAAATTCCATTATATGTTTTCCTCGCTATTAATTAATACGTCCTCGGTTGAGGTTTAAATTTTGTTATCGCAACTTCGGAAAAATCGAATTTTATGTTTCCGTTTCCGTCTAAGGTCGCAAGCGTATGTTTGAGCCAGTTGGAATCGTCTCTTTCCGGAAAATCCGTTCTGTAATGTGCGCCCCTCGACTCCTTCCTGAGTATTGCTCCTCTTGTTATTACTTCGGCTATAAGCAGTATATTGCTAAACTCGAACGCTTCTACTATATCGGTATTAAATGTTTTCGATTTGTCGTCTATTCCTATATTTTTTGCGCGTTCTTTGAGTTCGCCTATTTTGTCTAAAGCTTTTTTCATGGCGGTTTCTTCCCTGAATACTCCGACGCCGGCTCTCATCTCTTCCTGAAGTTCCGATTTTAAAAGGCCGTGTCTTTCTTTTCCCGCCGATTTTTTTAATTGTTCGAATTTTTCTTCGTCTCTTTTTATTGCCGATTCGTCGAATTTTCTGTCATCGGCGACAGATTTAAGATATTCGGCTATGTCTATTCCCGCCCTTCTGCCAAAAACAACGGTATCGAGAAGGGAATTCCCGCCGAGCCTGTTTGCCCCGTGAACGCTGACGCATGCAGACTCGCCTGCGGAATAATAACCTTCTATTGCCGTTCTTCCGTTATAATCCGTTTTAATTCCACCCATAGAGTAATGAGCGCCGGGTCTGATGGGAATAGGCTCATGAATAGGATTAACGCCTTCAAAATCTATAGATAACTGCATAATCTGCGGAAGCCTTTCCATTATTCTTTCTTTGCCGAGATGCCTTATATCTAAAAGAATGGCTCCATTGACGCCTCTGCCTTCGTTTATTTCCGTCTGTTCGGCTCTTGCTACTACATCTCTCGGCGCAAGTTCCATTGCTTTAGGAGCATATTTAGACATAAAGCGGACGCCGAGTGAATTAAGAAGATATGCCCCTTCACCTCTTGCTCCCTCCGTTACCAATATTCCCGTGCTTTTAAGGGTGGTTGGATGAAACTGTACGAATTCCATGTCCATAAGCGGAACGCCGGCATTGATAGATATTGCCATACCGTCTCCGGTATTTATTAATGCATTGGTGTTGGAAGAATAAACCTGTCCGTATCCTCCGGTAGCGAATAAAACGGCTTTTGCGGCAATACCCTCGAATTTTCCGTTTTTAATATCGTATGCCACTACGCCGCTGACTTTTCCGTTATCGGTAAGCAGGCTTGTAACGAAATATTCGTAAAGAATTTTTGTTTTATATTTGAGTACGTTGTCGAACAACCCATGCAGCATCATATGTCCCACGGCATCCGCATAGTAGCAGGAACGAGGAAAACTTTGTCCGCCGAAAGGTCTCTGAGCTATTCCGCCTTTATCGTTTCTGTTAAAAACAACGCCCATACTCTGAAGTTCAAGTATGTTCCCGGGAGCTTCGCTCGTAAGTATTTCTATGGCATCCTGATCGCCAAGATAATCGCTGCCTTTTACGGTATCGAAAAAATGGGATTCCCATGAATCGTTTTCGTCAAACGCAGCGTTGACTCCGCCCTGAGCCGCTCCTGAATGGGAACGCGTAGGATAAACCTTGCTGACTATTACGGCATCTATGCCTTTTTTCTTAAGTTCTACGGCCGCCCTTAATCCCGCAAGTCCGGCACCGACAATAATAACGTCATGTTTTAACATTTATAACCTCTATTATTTTAACAATTTGCATGGCGGCGGCAGACTTCATCCCGCCGTTTAAATCGATTGATTTTTATTATAAGAATACGGTTTTTGATATTATAGGATAAACGTCTAAAATTTGCAATAAATTTTTTTACGTCAATTTTTTTTCTTTCTTTTATACGTTCCGCTTTTTCCGCCCTCTTTCCTTATAAGGTAAATATCCGATATTTCTATGGATTTATCCGCAGCCTTCAGCATATCGTAAACGGTAAGAGCCGCCACTGATGCAGCCGTCAGGCTTTCCATTTCTACGCCCGTTTTTCCCGATATTTTAACGGTGGAAATTATATCTACGGAATTTTTTTTTTCTTCCGGTTTAAAAACGATATCGCATCCTTCTATATTTAAAGGATGGCATAAAGGTATTAATTCCGACGTTTTTTTCGCCGCCATAATGCCCGCAATCTTTGCAGTTCCAAAAACGTCTCCCTTTTTTCCTCCCCCGCCGACTGCAAGCTTAAACGCTTCTTCCGACATAGTTACTTTTGCGTGGGACGAAGCCGTCCTTACAGTGTCTTTTTTATCCGAAACGTCTACCATTTTCGGCATTCCGTTTTCGTCAAGATGTGTCAACTTTGTTTCTTTTTCCATTATCATTTCCTCCGCGTTTAAGTTTATAACATTCGAAAAAAAAGAAATTGAAGAGTTTTTTAAATTAATCGGTAAATTTAGTATAATACCATTTTCTTATATCGTATCCGATTCCTGCGGGAGCGGGCTTTATTCCTTTTACAGTTCTGACAACTACGGGCATTGCATAAGGAACGTATAAAAAAGTATAAGGAGCTTCTTTTGCGAGAATACGCTGAATTTTGAAATAATATTTTTTCTGCTTTTTTAAATTGAACGTTGACCTTGCTTTTCTGAATAAAACGTCTATTTCGGGATTATTAAAAGAAGTAAAGTTTAAGCCTTTAGGAACTATATTTGAACCGGTAAATATAGAAGCGTTATCGTAAGGGTCCGGCGTTATGGTAAATCCCAGCAAAACGGTCTGAAACTTTTTTTTCATAATAAATTCGGATATCAATGACGTCCACTCCATAACCCTTATTTCAGCTTTTATGCCTATTTTTTTTAAATTTTGCTGGATAATTTCGGCGGCGGAAAGCCTTTCCTGATTGCCCTGCGGGGTTAGTATCGTAAACCTAAAGGGAACGCCGTTTTTTTCTAAAATTCCTTTTTTTAAACGCCATCCCGCCTGCCTCAAAAGCCGCAGGGCTTTATGGGGATTATAGCGGTATTTTTTTACGTCCTTATCGTAAAAATAAGTTCCGGGCATAAAAGGTCCGTAACAGTGAATTCCCAATCCGAACAGAGCTCCTTTTATTATCTCTTTTTTATTTATCGCATAGCTTAAAGCCCGCCTTACTTTTACGTTTTTGAAAAGCGGGTCTAAAAGATTATATCCCAGAAAAGTAAAACTTAAAGAGGGATGAATATATTTTTTGAACTTTGAATTAAATCCCTTTCCGTTGGATTCGTATTTATACTGAATAGGGCTTAACCCCATGTAGCTTATGCCGTTGGATTTAAGCATCAGGAACATAGACGAAATGTCCGGCACTATCTTATATACGAGGCGCTTTATTTTTGGTGCGCCCATAAAATAATGAGGGTTAGCTTTCAGGACTATTTCGTATCCGTGGACCCATTTATCGAATTCGTATGGGCCTGTACCTATAGGATGGCTTCTCAGTTTAGTAGTTAAAAGATTTTTTCCTTTTAAAAGTTTTTCAGGTAAAATACTTAATCCCCATGAAGAAAGAGCCGGCGCATAAGGTTTTTTGTAAGTAACCCGAAAAATATATTTTCCTATAGTTTGGGCTTTATAAACTTTAAGGTATTCCGCTGCATAAGGCGTAGGCGTTTTAGGATTTACCATTAAACGGTAAGTAAACATTACGTCTTTTGCGGTAAATTTTTGAGCGTTCTGCCAGTAAACGTCACGTCTTAGATAAAAAGTTATAGTTTTACCGCCGTTGCTTATTTTCCAAGATTTCGCAAGATCGGGAACTATTTTAAAATCGCGGTTATATCTCACCAAACCATCGTAAATTTGAGAGGTAACTTCAGCAGTAGGCGCATCTGCCGCCATATTGCCTATAAGATTCGTCGCGTCGGCGGGCAAACCGATAATTAGCGAGGAATTTCGAAGATTTTTTAAAGGTTTTACTATTTTATTCCGGTTATTTTTAACGCCCGATTTTGATTTTGAATAAAAAAATACGGCCGATGCGGCGGATAACGCTAAAACCGCAATAATAAGAAGCAGATACTTAATTCGTTTTTTATATCCGGATAATTTCATATTTATTTATTATCTCAGATTAAGCGGTAATGTTTCAAGAAAAAACAATAGAAAAA
>JAJZYC010000131.1 GCA_021806125.1 bacterium | reverse complement strand
ATAGAGAGTTATCCGGGGAAAGAGATTGTTTTGGAATCGATATCCGCGCATGTTAAAGCATTTCGCAAAAAAATAGGCGACGAGATTAGGCTCTACGACGGCTTTGGTACGGTTTATTCCGCTAAAATCGTTAAGATTTCCAAGAAAAATATTAATATCGAGTTGATATCAAGCAATAAATATTCGGAAGATAATATTAAAATTTATCTTTTCCTGCCCCTTATAACGTCTCATATAATGGACCAGCTTATCGCAAGGGTCTGCGAACTCGGCGTAAGCAATATTTTTCCCGTTATTACGGAAAGGTCGATTAAATTAAAAAATGAAAAAGAAATAAACTCTAAACTGTCTAAATGGGATAAAATTTCAAGAGGGGCTATGATTATTGCAGGAAAAAATTTTTCCACCGTTATAAACAAACCTATCGGGTTAACCGACGCTTTTAAGTCGGCGGAAAATTTTAACGCAAAATTAATAGCTTCTCCCGATGCCGATTTACCGTTAAAAAATTATATAGAAAGTCTCGATTTGAAAAAAGATAACATTTTTATAGGGATATTTATAGGTCCGGAAGGCGATTTTTCACAGTCGGAATTAAAATTATCAGAAGAATACGGTTTTACGCCGGTTAAATTGTCTAATTATATTATGAGTACGTTTGTCGCTTGTATTTATTCAGTTTCAAATTTACTTTGTTTCGCTTTTTCGGATACTAATTATGCGTCTTAAGTTTATAGAATTGTTCGGATTTAAAACATTTCCCGATAAAGTAAGAATACCTTTTCATCCCGGCATAAATATAATAGTAGGCCCTAACGGATGCGGCAAAACTAATATTGTAGATGCCGTCAGGTTTATTCTCGGAGAACAGAATTTAAAAGACTTAAGGCTCAAGAATATGAACGATATAATCTTTCACGGTTCTAATATACGCAATCAGTCGTCCGTCGCGCTATGCAGGGGGGTATTCGAAAACGATTCAGGTGGCAGTTTCAGGTATAAAGATTTTTCGGAAATAATGGTGGAGAGAAGGCATTTTAAGAATAATGAAACCGAATACAGAATTAACGGAATTTCGGTCCCTTACAGGCAGTACTTAGATTTTTTCAACGAAAGCGGTTTATCGAAGCATTATTCTATAATAGATTCTTCCAAAATTAACGCGCTCTTAAATTATAAACCTAATGAATTAAGGCTTTTTTTCGAAGAAGCGTCTGGAATAACGAAATATAAAATTCAAAAAAAATCGGCATCGAAAAAACTTGAAGCGGCCGTAAACAATCTTCTTAGAATAGGCGATTTGTTTAACGAAGTTAACATGCAATTAGGCTTTTTGGAAAAGTCGTCAAAAAGATTAGACGAGTATAAAAAACTCGAAGCAGAAAAAAGCCGTTACGAATTAGCTTTATACTTTAGAACAAAAAGAAAAATAATGTCGGAAATAGATAAATATAAAGAAGAGCTTGAAAATTATTCCTTACAGCTTGCGGCGGCCTCTGCAAAAGAAAGTTCTATCCTTAGCGCTATAACCTATGCAAAAACCTCTTTCGATAAGACGGAAGCGGAATATAAGCTTCTATCGGATAAAAAAAATGGATATTTAGTGGAACTTGCGAAACTTAATTCAGATATAGAATATGATAAGATAAAAATAAATAGTTTAGAATCTGAAATTTCAAGAAAAGCCCAAGAAATTGAAGAGCAAACACGGTCAAAAAATATAAACGCAGAAAAATTATCTAATTTGAAGAATAATTTGGCGGCAAATGAATCGAATCTTAAAAATATCCGCGAAAAATTAAATATTTCAAATCAATCGGTTGCGGAGAAAAGAGGTTTAGTAATAAAAACAAAAGAAGGAATAGAAAATATAAACGACGAAATATTCGAAATTATAGAAAAATCCCAGAATGATAACAATAAATTACTTTTTAACAGCAAAAACATTAAAAATATTGAAACAAGAATTAACGATATAAAAAACCTCATGTCTAAAATTTCTGCCGAAATAGAAGAGGCGGGTTTCGCTTTAAATGAAAAAATAAAATTGCTCAAAGATAACGAAGCGATTATCGAAATTTTAAAAAAGGATAATTCCGATAGCAAAATTAAGATGTCTGAATTGTCCGGACAGCTTAACGAATATGGAAAAAGAAGGGACGGATTAGAGAAAGAACTTTTAAAAATAGACATCGAGATATCCAGGATAGCCGATTTTATAGATAACAGGGAGGCGTTTTCGGAAGGAACCAAAAATTTTTTAAAGGCAGAGAAAGATTACGAAGCCTATCCTTTATCTGATCTTTTAGATATTGAATCGGGGTTCGAAAATGCCGTATTAGTAGGTGCCGGCGAGATACTAGAAGCAGTTTTTGTCGATAATATGGAAGATGCGGAAAAAGCATTAAACTATGTGAATAATAATAAAACGGGAGAAATAAAAATTTTCGTTCCCGGTATGAAGAAGGAAAAGCTCTTTAAGCCGGAAAATTCGGCAGAAAATATAACGGGGCAATTAGACCTCATACCGTTGAAAGATAAAATTGCTTTAAGCCGGAATAATTTGCTTTCAGAGGATGTAGGCATTAATTTTTATTATTGTAATAGTAAAAACGATATTCTGGAATATATTAACAAAACCGGTTTTTTTCCTGAGGTAAATATTATTACCGCCGACGGCGTAATGTTTTTTTCCGACGGGTTTATTGCCGCCGGTAAAAATAAAAGTCTCGAAAGCCAAAATTTATTTATCAACAAAAAGAAATTATCCGAATATAAAAAAATCAGGCTTGAAAAACAAAATGAATTCGACCAGGAGGAATCGCTGTTTAATTCAAAGCAGGTCGAAATTAGCGGACTCGGCGTTAAAATAGACAATCTTAGCGGGGAAATTAAGTCTAACGAGATGACGGGATTAACCGTAAAAAACGATATTAAACACTTGGAAAGCTTGTTAATTAAATCAAAAGAAAGGCTCAATATATTGGTTAATGAGCATAACAATCTTGAAAATGAAAGAACGGCAAGCATTAAAGAAGAGGGAAATTTAAAAGAAGAAATTTTAATTTTGGAAAACGAACTCAAATTAAAATCCGGCGAGAAAAATAGTATAGAAAAAAGGCTTCAGGATTTTGAAAGCGAATTTGAAAAGGCTAAAGAAGACGAAACCGCACTAAAAATAGAGATAAATTCTGCCGAACAGAATATTAATTTTCTCAGGAAGCAGATTAGAGATTTAGAATCCAATATTTTAAATTATGGGAAAAGGATAAAATCCTTGATTGAGCAGAGGGAAAAAACGTCGTTAGACTTAGAGGATAATATTAAAGATTTATCGTCTAAGCAAAAAAATATAGAAATTATAGGCGAATCTTTAAAATCGGCGGAAGGCGTTATTAAAGATACGGAAAATAAACTTGAAAAGCTGAAAGAAAGCATCAATAACGCGGAAAAGGATTTGGAAAGTGCAAACAGGCAGAAACTAAATACGGATAAGAAAAAAGATGCGGTTCAGACTTACATAGATATTAATAACGAAAAACTTGCCGAGCTTTATTCGAGCAGGGATTTAGACGGCTTGCCTGCCGGATCTGAGCAGGAGGATAAGGAGTTTATAGACGGTATATCCGGCATTAATAACGAGGATATTAAAAAAGCCATAGAAGAACTCAACGTAAGAATAAAAGAACTCGGCGATATTAATATGAATGCCGCAAAAGAGTACAAGGACGCGTTAGACAGGCTCGACTTTTTGGGCAAACAAAAAGCAGACCTTGAAAGTTCAATCGAAACCCTGCGTGGCGTCATAAAGCAATTAGACGCCGTATCGAAGGAGAAATTTAATTCCAGCCTTGCCGGTATAAGGCAAAAATTTAAAGAATTGTTTACATTTTTATTCGGCGGAGGACATGCCGACATATTAAGCGTGGTTTCGCGTAATCTTGACGGAGCTGACGAAAATGAAGAGCAGTCCGATGCGGATTTGTCCGGAATGGAAATAAATGCGCAGATACCCGGAAAAAAGTTTTCCGGAATAAATATTTTATCGCAGGGAGAAAGGGTTCTCGTAGCGGTAAGCCTTTTGTTTTCGATTTTTCTAGTGAAAAAAACCCCTTTTTGCGTTATAGACGAAGTGGATGCCCCCTTAGATTATGCAAATAATGCCAGATACAATAAATTAATAGAGGAAATATCCAATTATTCCCAGATAATTTTAGTAACGCATAATAAAAAAACCATGGAAATAGGAAAAAACATTTTTGGCGTCACTTCCAAGCATCCGGGCATTTCCGGAATCGTATCCGTTTCAATGAATTAAAAAAAACAAAAGGAGTTAGATATTAATGAAAATGTTTGAAAAATTCAAAAATTTAGCGGAAAGTCTTAAAAAGACGAAGCAGGAATTATCGGGTAAAATAAATTCTATCTTTAGTTCGGGTAAAATCGAGAGCGCAGATATAGATAAAATTGAAGAGGCATTAGTCTTATCGGATATATCTTACCGGACGGCTTCGGAGCTCATAGAAGGAGTAAAAAAAAGAGCTTTAAAAATTAAAGACCCGACGCCTG
>JAJZYC010000130.1 GCA_021806125.1 bacterium | reverse complement strand
CATAAAGGTTTTAAATATAAACGACCTGGTTAGGGCACTTAGGCCTATTCTGCTTCCCGGAGAAATAATGACAGTATTAATCGCCAAAGAAGGCAGGGAAAAAAACCAGGGTATCGCATATATGGACGACGGGACTATGGTGGTAGTAGAAGATGCCATGAAATTGGTGGGTTCGGAGCTTAACGTCGTAGTTACGAGCGTTTTGCAAACGTCGAGCGGAAGAATGATATTCGCAAGAATAAACTACGATAAGGAACAGGCGGTAAATTAAAAAAGACGCCTTATATGCGGGATTAGTCTATTTGTTTGAATTTGCTTAAGAAAAGCTCCGCTATCTCGATATCGAGCGCCGAAGTTATTTTAATGTTAAAATCGGTAGATTTAACGGCCGCCGCCGTTAAGCCTAAATTCTCGAGGAGAGAAACGTCGTCGGTCGATATAAAATCTTCTCCCGCGGCTTTTTCGAGCGCCTTTTTTATAATTTCAAATCTGAAGACCTGAGGAGTTTTGGCGGATATCAAGTTATCCCTTTTTAGCGTTTTCAGTTCCGGATTTGCGGTTCCGGTTGCGTTTTCAGTTACAATTCCGATTTTTGCTCCGTTGTTAATTTCTTTTATAGTTTCCGTAACTTCGGAACAGAGAAAAGCGGCGCCTTCGGCGGCGGTTTTCTGAAACAATAAATGCAGTTCTTCGTCCGTTACGAAAGGCCTTGCGGAGTCATGGATAAAAACGACGGCATTTTCCGTTTCGGCAGGAGGAATAATACTTTCTAAATATTTTATAGAATTACCTACCGACCGCTGTCTTGTTTCTCCGCCTGTTATTATCTGCAATTTTTCCATTTCGCCGTTTCCGAGATTTTTTTTAAAAAAATTATTCCAGTCAAATTTAAAAACCGACGGCGGCGGGGTCGCTACGATAACCGTTTCGAAATTAATTTTTGATTTAAAAAAAATTTCGAGGCTGAGGAGTATGATTTCTTTCCCGTTAATTTTTATAAGCTGTTTGGGTATTGCGGCGCCCGTCCGGGAACCCGTTCCCGCAGCAAGCAGTACGGCGTAATTTTTCATTTTTTTACCGGTGCGAAAGTTTATTCATGAGAAAGCAGGCATACGCTGAAGCATTCTATGGCTTTTTGCTTTCCGACCGAGTCGAGGCCTTCTTTCGTTTTTCCTTTTATGTTGAGCCGCGTTTTATCGACGCCTAAAGCGGAAGATATCGAAACCGTCATTTGTTCTTTATATGCGGAAATTTTAGGCGTCTGCGTTATAATAGTAATATCGGCGTTGACTAAGCCGTATCCTTTATCTTTTACCAAACCGTAGGCGTATTTTATTATTTCTACACTGTTAATTCCCTTCGTGGATTTAAGATTATCAGGATAAAGAACGCCTATATCGGGGAGGGATAAGGCTCCAAGGAGAGCATCGGTAAGCGAGTGAAGCACGACGTCGCCGTCAGAGTGGGCGGCAACCCCTATATGCCCTTCTATTAATACGCCTCCGAGATATAATTTTTTAGCGGCGTTTTCAAAAAGCGCTATTTCTAAAAACTTGTGTATGTCGTAACCGCTTCCTATTCTGATGTTATCCATTAAAATAATTATACCATAACAAGGCTTTTTACGGTAAAAAATGTGATATAATCTGATAAGTAGTAAATAAGTTTAAATAAAATAAGAAGGAGGACGGCCGATTATGAGAATGCTTTTTGAGCCTATAGAAATAGGCGGAATAAAAATAAAAAACAGAATAATGATGGCGCCCATGTGTATGTATTCCGCGGTTGACGGCGTAATAGGAGATTTTCACTCTGCGCATCTCGGAGCAAGAGCCGTGGGCGGGGTCGGACTTATTATCGTAGAAGCTACCGGCGTTAGCCCTGAGGGGAGAATAAGCCCTTATGATGCCGGAATATGGAACGAAAAACAGGTTGACGCTTTTAGCCCGCTGGTAAAATTTTGTAAATCCTGCGGGTCGGTAATGGGAATACAACTGGCGCATGCCGGAAGAAAGGCATCGACAAACGCTCCTTGGCTTGGAGACAACCCGCTAAAACAGGACGAAGGAGGGTGGCAGGTTCTCGGGCCAAGCTCTATTCCATTTAATGAAGATTATCCGGTTCCGAAAGAAATGGATGAAAACGATATTAAAAAGGTTATAAAGGATTTCGCAAACGGAGCAAAAAATGCCGATAAGGCCGGATTCGACCTGATAGAAATACACGCCGCGCACGGATATTTGATAAACGAGTTTTTGTCGCCTTTATCGAACAAAAGAAAAGATAAGTACGGCGGTTCCATAGAAAACAGGGCAAGACTGCTGTTGGAAGTATTAGAAGCTATAAAATCCGAAGGCTGGCCGAAAAACAAACCTATATTCGTAAGAATTTCGGCCGTAGATTGGGTAGAAGGAGGTTTTGACATTGAATCGGCGGTTGTTCTGGCAAAAATGCTGAAAGAAGCTGGAGTTTCTTTAATAGACTGTTCTTCTGGAGGTATCGCTCCTAACGCCAAAATGAATATATACTACGGCTACCAGCTCGGCTTCGCAAAAGAGATAAGGGAAAAGGCCGGTATTGCCGTTTCGGGAGTGGGGCTCATTACGAAACCGGAGTTTGCCGATTTCATATTGAGTTCGGGAACTGCGGATATGGTCGAGATGGGCAGGGAGTTGCTACGAAACCCTTACTGGCCGCTTATGGCGGCGCATAAGCTCGGCGTCGATATCGAATGGCCGAAACAATATCTAAGAGCTAGATTTTAAGCCGGCGTTAATTAAATTAGAAAAAGAAAGCGTTATTTAAATATGCGTTAAAATAAATTTATAGGATTTATATTTATTTCTTCAGCAGAAATTATGGAAACGATTTTATTGTTACAATTTTCTTTTGACAAGTCGAGATGATATTCATTTATATATCTTCCGTATTTTGAAGAATAGAATATTTTTATAATAGGAAATAAAGAATTTGCGCCGCCGTTATTTTGTTCTACGACTACTCCTATTAACCCCGATTCTAATTTTACAAGCGTTCCGACTGGATAAACGCCTATGAATCTTATAAATTGTTCAACTAAAAGCTTATCGAAATTAAAATCGGACCATTCTAAGAGTTTGCCGAGAGCCGTATGAGGCGGAATGCCTTTGTGGTATATCCTGTTCGAAGTGATTGCGTCGTAAACATCGCATATAGCGGCTATTTTCCCCGCTTGCGATATTTGTTCTCCTTTGAGCCCTAAAGGATAGCCGCTCCCGTCATACCTTTCATGATGTTGATAAGCAATTTGTTTTGCTATTTCTTCTATCCCGGGAATCTCATCCAAAATTTTTTTAGTCTCGACGACATGGCTTTTCATTATTCTGAACTCCTCGTCGTTTAGTTTGGCGGGCTTATTTAATATATAATCCGGCATCATAATTTTGCCTATGTCGTGTAAAAAGCCCCCTATGCACGAATTATATATATCCTGCTCGTTCATATTTAGATAGGCGCTGAAAGACACCTGAATAGCCGATACCGAAACGCAGTGTTCAAAAGTATAGTCATCCTTGTGTTTTATCCGCGATAACGATAAAAGTGCATCCGGGCATCTTAAAAGCGATGAAGAAACATCTTCGATAGCGGGTTTCAATCTTTCGACTTCAACCTTTCTGCCCAATCTCGCATCGAACATAAAGTTGCGAATAATGCCAGTCGTTTCCCTGAATATTTTTTTTGCCTCGTTTATTTCTTTATATATCGAAGTTTTTTTATAACCGGCAACTTTCTTTACTTTTTCTTCGGATTCTTTATCCGATACGACATTGATTATTTTTTCCTCTATTTCTTTTAGAACTTCTTTTTCTGTGGGCGCGTTATAAGCGTCTAATCCATTGGACGTATCTATATAAACAGTATGGACTCCGGCATCGGATAGCTTTTTAATCGCTTCCAGAGTTTTTATTAAAAAACTGTTCCTTAGGAACGGATGGTCCGTCCACGCAAGGTCTATTTTTTCGACATACATTCCGACTTCCAATTGTTTTATATCCACTTTTTTAATCATAAAATATAAATCTTTACAGGTTAAGCAAAATTAACAGCGGAAAATATTATTACGGTTTTTAAATGTTTATTATTATAAATAATATTAAAGCAATTTCTATGCCATAATATTATTTAAAAAGTATATGATATTTTAATCGGTTTATTTTTAGGGACTAAAGCGGATATAAACGGATATAAAAATTAAAATTTCAGAGGGCGGCAGGCATATCAAAAATTATATTTTAATGAAATACCTTGGCATTTTGTTAACTAAGTTGGCATTAATACCAGCACAATACGACAAATTAATTGGCGCTATTCGCTATTATTGCAGTAATCATTTAATTTCTCCGACTTGAGCAAAAAGTTATTAAGATTAAGGTTAATACCGGAGAACCTTATAAAATAAGTGGTGCCGAAGGGGGAAATCGAACCCCCATGGGATTGCTCCCGCCGGATTTTGAGTCCGGTTATTATTTATTATAAGTTATTTATTTTAAATAGTATTCGTGCTTATGAAAAATATGCCTATGTGAAAATCCGGCCATCAGT
>JAJZYC010000129.1 GCA_021806125.1 bacterium | reverse complement strand
TGGAAGGCGGCTTGAACGGCCTTTACTCCGTATCTATAAACATACAATATAGGATAACCGTTGAGTTTTTAATCAAAGACGATTCTATTATTCCAGTGGATGTCGGAACCCATGACGATGTATATTGATAAAAAACGCTGATTTATCCTGCAAAGCGTTAAAATTATTTATAGATTTACAAATAATAATGGTTTATGATAAATTGACATAATGCAAATAATGTAAATTATTTTGCTTTTTTTCAAAAAATTATATAAAATACCTTAATTTTTCATAAATAAAGCGCAGAGGCAGACCGTAAAAATGGAAGAACTTAAAAAACTGAGAAAAGAAATAGATGCCATAGACCTGCATTTAGTCGAACTTCTTAACAAAAGGGGAAAAATCGCCCTTAAAGTAGGGCAGGTTAAGTCGTCCAACAACAAAGCATACTACAATCCGGCGCGGGAAGGCGAGGTTTACAGAAACGTCATAAGCTACAACGAAGGACCGTTAAAGGACGAACATCTACAGAATATATTCAGGGAAATTATGTCTGCATGCATAACGGTACAGTCGGGAATAAGAATAAGCTATTTCGGGCCGGAGGGGACGTTCACCCATCTTGCCGCGATAAAAAGGTTCGGCACTTCCAGAATGCTTCTGCCGGTTAAGACGATACCCGAAGTATTTAATTCCGTTTCGAAAGGCCTTTCCGAATACGGCGTGGTTCCGGTCGAAAATACTATTGAAGGAATGGTGAACGCTACGTTCGATATGTTCGTAAACTCAGACGTAACAATAATAGGAGAAGAAGTCATTCCTATAAGCCATTTTCTTTTTTCCAAAGAAGACGATATAAAAAAGGTCAAAAAAATTTATTCTCATCCCCAGCCTTTCGGGCAGTGCAGAAATTTTCTGGAGGAAAATTTTAAAGAAGCCGAACTTATAGAAGCTTTTTCAACAGCAGATGCCTGTATTATGGCTTCCAACGAAAAAGGGGCGGCGGCTATCGCGTCAGAGGTTGCGGGCAGGATTTACGGTTTAAACGTCCTTCTGCCGCACATAGAAGACTACAGTAATAATTTTACGAGGTTTTTGATTATCTCTAACGGAGAGAAAACGCATAAGACCGGCAAAGACAAGACCTCTATTTTATTTTCTATAAAAAATTCCGTAGGAGCGCTTTTTAAAATATTAAAACCGTTTTATGAAAACGAAATCAATATTACTAAAATAGAATCGAGGCCGTCCAAAAAATTCAACTGGGATTATCTGTTTTTTATCGACGTCGCCTGCCACGAATCGGACGAGAAACTAAAAAAAGCGTTAAAATCGATAGGTAAATATACGATATTCATCAAGATTCTCGGCTCATACGAATCGGCGGCAAAAAATATATAAATAATTCTGGATTAACGATTGCGCGGTAATGACAGGGGTAAATGTTTTATGACATTAATGAATTCAAAATCAAGTAATCGATTAAAAGAAAGTTTAGAAAATAACGTTTTCGTCTATACGTCCGAATTGTCTCCCGAAAGAGGCGCAGACCTTTCAAAAATGAAAGGGATTTACGAACTGTTGAAAGACCGCGTCCCCGCTTTTAATATTACCGACAATCAGGGCGCAAATATGAAAATGTCTTCTCTTGCAGGTTCGATTTACATAAAACAGGAGGGAGGAGAGCCCATTTTTCAGCAGACCTGCAGGGACAGAAACCGGATGGCGTTGGAATCCGACCTGCTCGGCGCCGCCGCATTCGGCGTAAAAAATATTCTGGCTTTAACCGGCGACTATATTTCATTCGGCGACCACAAGCATGCAAAAGCCGTTTACGATATAGATTCGGTTAATTTAATCGAAATAGTAAAAGGGTTAAACGCGGGAGCAGATATGAACGGAAATAAACTGAACGGTCCTACGGATTTTTATATAGGGGCGGCGGTAAATCCGGAATCCGTTCCGCTCGAACCCCAGCTCGTAAAGTTTGAAAAAAAAATTAAATCTGGATGCGATTTTTTTCAAACGCAGGCTGTTTTCGATATCGCCAAGTTTGCCGAATTCTACGATTTTTATAAAAACTTTAAAAATATCAAAATTATTGCCGGAATTTATATATTGAAATCCGCTAAAACCGCCCGCTTTATGAATAAATCCATCCCTGGAATTTACATTACCGAACAAATTATAAACGAACTGGAAAATGCTCCAGACCCGTTAAAAAAAGGAATCGAAATTGCCGCTAGAACCGCAAAAGAATTAAAGCCGTTAGTCCACGGAATACATATAATGGCATACGGCATAGAAGATAAAATTCCTCTTTTTTTAGATGAATTAGAAGCAGAAAACTCTTGACATTCGGGCTTTAAAAAGTGTATAATTTTTAAAACACCGATATAAAAATCTCAGGAAAAGGATAAATATTTTATGATGAAAGAAATAAGAATACACGGCAGAGGGGGTCAGGGTTCCGTTACCATGGCATCCATTCTTGCCCTCAGCTTTTTCGACGACGGAAATTACTGCCAGGCGTTTCCTTCTTTCGGGTCGGAAAGAACGGGCGCACCGGTTCAGGCTTTTGCGAGATTTTCGGATAAGCCTATCAGGACTAGGCACCAGATATACGAGCCGGATTATATAATCGTTCAGGATATAACTCTTCTTAAATCCGTTCCCGTTTACAAAGGCATTAAAGACGAAGGCAAAATTCTGATTAATTCCGAAGCCTCAATAAAAGACGTTGCAGGAGAATTAGGCGGCACCAAGGAAGAAAATATAGTAATGTTTCCGGCATTAAAAATAGCCATGAAAATTTTAAACAAGCCGATAGTCAATACAACTTTGCTCGGCGCATTCTCGGCGTTAAGCGGAGACGTCACAATAGATTCGGTGAAAAAAGAGATAGAAAACAGGTTCGGTTCAAAACTTGGCAAACTTAACGCCGAAGCGGCGCAAACAGCTTATAATTATATAAAAGGAGACAGAAGTGGATTTTAAGGTCGGAATAATTGCGATGCCGGGCGCGGCGCTTTCCAATAAGACGGGTTCCTTTGCCAACGAAACTCCGGTATTTAAACATAAGACATGCACGGGATGCAATCTTTGCATCTACTTTTGTCCCGAAGGCGTGGTTTACGGCGATAAAAAAACGAAAATATACGATTTCGATTCCGATTACTGCAAGGGCTGCGGAATATGTGCCGAGGAATGCCCCGTGGACGACATAGAAATGGTTCTCGTAGAAAAATAATTTTAATTTGCAAATATAAACGGTGGATACAATATGAAACAAGTTCTCGAAGGTTCTATGGCTATTGCGGACGGCGTCAGGATGGCCGAACCGCATGTCATTTCGGCTTATCCTATTACGCCCCAGACCCATATAGTCGAACATCTTTCCCAAATGGTTGCTGACGGCGATTTGAAAGCCGAATTTATTATGGTAGAAAGCGAACATTCTGCAGCTTCCGTAGTTCTGGGCGCAAGCGCGTGCGGAGTCAGGACATACACGGCTACCGCTTCCCAGGGTTTGCTGTATATGGAAGAAGTAATATACAATATTGCCGGAATGAGGCTTCCCGTCGTTATGACGTTAGCCAACAGGGCGATTTCGGCGCCGATAAATATATGGAACGATATGCAGGACGCCATGGCAATAAGGGATACGGGCGCGATTATGCTTGTAGCCGAGAATAATCAGGAAGCCTACGATATGCACATTCAGGCGTTTAAAATTGCCGAAAATCAGGATGTAATGCTTCCGGTTATAGTGAACGTGGACGGATTCGTTTTAACGCATACCTTTGAAGTCGTGGAAACTATAGACAGCATAGATAAAGTAAAAGAATACCTCCCGCCTATAAATATGGAATATAAATTAGACGTCGAAAATCCTTATTCTTTCGGAACACTCGGCGAGCCTTCCGTTTATATGGAATCGAGATACAATTTATACAATGCTATGAATTTTTCGAGAAACGTTATAATAGAAGCCGCAAAAGAATTTAAAGATATGTTCGGCAGATTTTACGGAGGGTTAACGGACTCTTACAAACTGGACGACGCGCAGACGGTTATCGTGGCGATGGGTTCGGTTCTCGGAACTATAAAGGACGCCGTAGATGAATTAAGAGAATCGGGGAAAAAGATAGGTGTTTTGAAAATACGCTCTTTCAGGCCTTTTCCCGAAGACGAGATAGTCGCCGCCCTTAAAAACGTTAAAAACGTTATAGTAATAGAAAAAGCCATATGCCCCGGCAAAGGCGGAATTCTTTCGGTGGAAATAAGAGATTCCCTGTTTAAGCATAAAATTAATTCCGTAAGCGTAAACGGTTATACGCTCGGATTAGGCGGCAGGGATATTACGCCCAAAAATATTCACGACCTCGTCGCAAGGGCCGAAAAAGAAGAAAACGTGGACGGCGAATTCGTAGGACTGTCCCAGCAGTATATATAAAAAAATAAAAATATTAATAAAATAGGAATATAAAATTATGCTGACGAAAGAAGAAACTCATAACGAACTTTTTACCATGGGTCATACGGGCTGTTCGGGATGCGCCCAGTCTATGAGCGTTAAGCTTATAATGGAAATCCTCGGCAAAAATACCATTGCC
>JAJZYC010000128.1 GCA_021806125.1 bacterium | reverse complement strand
AAAGCATGTTAGACGAATTTATTATATTTCTATTTGTTTCCGCAGATAAAATAACGTTAAAACCTAACCTGCTAAAAAATTCGTTATAAAAAGGAAAAAGGTCATAAGTTTCGAGGCAGAAAGGGATTCCTATACGCGGTTTAGAATAGTCGAATTCGTTGACATCCGAATATCCCTCTAATAAAAGTTCCTTTCTATATTTAAAAAAATTATCTCCTTTTTTCGTTTTAGCTTTATCTATTTCAAATATGTCGCATCTTGCTCCGTAATAATGGGGAGGTTCATTTTCAACCGCTACTTTATTAACGTCGCATAAATTCGAACATTTTAAACATTCAAAAGATTCCTGCGCGTATTTTCTGTTTCTTAAATCGAAACCGACGAACTTAGACTCGGAATTATTGGTAAAAGCTATAAGGGCGCTGCCTATAGCGCCGGTTACTTCGTTATGCCGCGGAACTATAATTTTTTTTCCGAGAAGCGCTTCAAAAGCGCTTACTACGGCTTTATTTAAAGCTACTCCTCCTTGAAAAAGTATGTGTCCGCCTATAGGTTTTCCCAGAACTACTTTATTTAAATAATTCTCGACTATAGAATAAGCTAATCCGGCTATAAGCTGGTCTTTATTTGCCCCTTTCTGCTGATGCGAAACAAGGTCGGATTCCATAAATACGGTGCATCTGTCGCCTAGATTACAAGAACTGGTGGCGTTAAAGGCTTTATCAGAAAATTCTTTTATAATATCGATATTAAGTTTTAAAGCCTGTTCTTCTAAGAATGAACCCGTGCCTGCCGCGCATGCTTTATTCATTTCAAAATCCACTACGACCCCGTCTTTAATCCTGATATATTTTGAATCCTGACCGCCTATTTCAAAAACGGTATCGACGTCTTTGTCTATAAATATAGATGCCGCGGCCTGTGCCGTTATTTCGTTTTTTACGATGTCGGCGCCTACGTAATCGGCTATTAAATAGCGCCCGGAACCGGTCGTACATATCCCTTTTACCGTAGCGCCTATATTGAAATTTTTTAGTTCAAGATAAATTTCGTAAAGAGTATCCCTTACGATTTCAATTGGTTTGCCGTTTGTTTTTTTATATTTTTTAACTAATAGATTTTTATTTTCGTCTAACAAAACTATGTTCGTAGAAACGGAGCCGGTATCTATGCCTATATAAACCGGAATATTACTGCCGGAAAGAGATTTAAGGGAATTTAAAACATCCATTTCCGCAATATTAAACTTTTCATCCGCAAATTGAATAGATTTCAATCTTTCCCTGTATCTGCCGGAAGATTTATCTTTTTCGATAAATTCCCTGAGGGGATCTAACCCGTTAAATTTAAAATCTTTTTCGTCGCGCGAAATTATAGCTATGCCTATAGCCGGCATAACGGTATGATGTTCCGGTATTATGAGTTCGCCGTCTTTTAGCTCGAGAATATCTTTAAAGGCTCTTATCATGCCTTTGTTAAATGCAACGCCGCCTTGAAAAATGACGGGTCTTTCAAATTTTTTACCCTTCGCTACTGTTCCTATAAAAGTTCTTGCAACCGCATAACAAAGTCCGGCGACGATATCGGATAGAGGTGTAGAAACCTGCTGAAGATGTATCATGTCCGACTTTGCGAAAACCGTACATCTTCCAGCAATCTTAGCGGGATTTTTAGACTCCAATGCCATATTGCCGAATTCGTTTTCTATACTTATATGAAGTCTTTCCGCCTGCTGGTCGAGAAAAGAACCTGTGCCGGCTGCGCATAAATCGTTAAGCCCAAAGTCTTCCAAAAATATCTGTCCGGTTTCTTCGTTTTTCCTGAGCATTAAAAATTTGGAATCCTGCCCTCCAATTTCTATTACGGTTTTAACGTCTGGATAAAGATACTTAACGGCTTCCGTTTGCGCCACTAATTCGTTTATGTTCGGAATGCCTAATACTGCGCCCAGAGTGCGTGAACCGGAACCCGTCGCTCCTATTCCGGCAAAAAGATTTTTAGGATATTCGTCGAATATTTTTTTTAAAACGTCATAAGCCGTTTTTATTGATTCGCCGTTAGATCTTACGTAATCTTTCTTTATAAGATTAAGATTATCATCTAAAATTGCAAATTTAACGGTGGTAGAACCTATATCTATGCCGAGATAAAGCTTTTCTTTCATATTCTTTTCCATTTACCGCCTTCTTCGAATATTTCTTTTTTCCATATAGGAACCGTCTCTTTTATAGCGTCTATTAAAAATTTAGAAGCAAGATAAGAATCCTCCCTGTGCGGACTAGAAACGCCTATGGAAATAGATATTTCGCCTATCTCCATTTTTCCTATTCTATGTATAATGGAAACTTTTAATATATTGTATTTGTTAAACACTTCCTTTATTAATTTTTTTATTTCTTTAACCGCCATTTCTTCATAAGCTTCGTAATAAAGATATTCTACCGGTTTTCCGTCTTCATTATCCCTTACCGTTCCGTTAAATAAAAGAACTGAACCTGCGGACGAATCGGAAACAAAACCGAGAACTTCATTGCAGTCTATTCTTTCCGCCTTTATTTTAACATTAAAATTTGCATCGTTAATAGAACCGGAAGAGAATACTCCGCCGCTTACCGGCATAATAACCGTGATTTCGTCTCCTTCGGACAATTTTTTTCCGGTATCGGCGTATTCCTGATTAACCGCATACTTTGATACTTGAAGAATATTCTTTACGTCTGGATAACTTGTTTCCATTATCGAAATAATATCTTTAACGGATGAACCATCTTTGACGGTAAAATCTAATAAATTTTTCCCTATTAATTCTTTTAAAGCTGCAAACAATCTAACTTTTATATTTATCATCATCATTATTTTTAAGGTTATTATTTTAAGAAAGATGTTTAGAAATTTCGTAATAAAGATGCCCTATTTCCTTAAGAATTATATTATTCATAGCTAATGTTACGGCATTTATAGAACCGGGAACGGAAAAAATTATCTTTCCGTTGTATATTCCAGCGGAAGCGCGGGACATAATTGCAGCGGTACCTATTTCGTTATAGCTTAAACTTCTAAAGATCTCTCCAAAACCATATAATTCTTTATCGTATAAATTTTTTAAAGTTTCGTAAGTTATGTCTTTAAAGGAAACGCCGGTTCCGCCGTTTATAATAACCGCATCCGTCTTCGGCTTATATTCCTCGCCACATACTTTGACGATTAAACTCTCAAGCAAATCTTCGTCGTCTTTTATTAATGCGTAGCCCGATACTTCATGTCCTGCCGACGCAAGCGTTTTTTTTATATAATTTCCGCTTTCGTCTTCGCTTTCCTTTCTTGTATCGCTTAACGTTATAACATAAACGCTAAGTCGTTTTTTTGCGTTAATATTTTTTTTATGCTCGATATGCCCCATATTTAATAAATTTTAAACTAATAAGCGAAAAATGTCAATTTTTTAAGATACTTAAATAAAACAAAAGTGCCGAAAATACTTAAGTTTTAATATATTTTCGGCACTTGTTTACTTATTTAGATAACTGATTTTATTTATTCAGCGGTATTTATTAATACATGCCGCCCATTCCGCCGCCCGGCATACCGCCCGGCATTCCTGCGGCCGCTTTCTCTTCCGGTTTGTCGGCTATCATAGCTTCCGTAGTCAACATAAGCGATGCGACGCTTGCCGCATTCTGAAGTGCGGTTCTTTCGACTTTAGTCGGATCTATGATACCGGCTTTAATAAGATCTTCGTATCTATCCGCCGCGGCGTTATATCCGAAAGCCGCTCCGTCGTTGGCAAGAACTTTATCTATTACGATAGAACCTTCGACTCCGGCATTTTCCGCAATCATCCTTAAAGGCTCCTGAATTGCTCTTTTAATTATTTTAATACCGGACTCTTCGTCGTGGTTTGCGCCTTTGAGTTTATCTATGGATTTAGCAGCCCTTAACAGCGCAACGCCTCCTCCGGGAACTATGCCTTCTTCTACCGCAGCTCTCGTAGCGTGTAGAGCGTCTTCGACCCTGGCTTTCTTTTCTTTCATTTCTGTTTCGGTAGCCGCTCCTACATTAATTACGGCAACGCCACCGATTAATTTTGCAAGTCTTTCTTGAAGTTTTTCTTTGTCGTAATCCGAAGTGGATTCTTCAATCTGCGCCCTTATCTGTTTAACTCTTTTTTCTATGTCGCCTTTAGAACCTGCTCCATCTACTACGGTAGTATTGTCTTTATCTACGGTAATTCTTTTTGCCTGTCCAAGATCTTTAAGAGTGATTGATTCGAGTTTAACACCTATGTCTTCTGAAATTACCTGTCCTCCGGTCAATACCGCTATGTCTTCGAGCATAGCTTTTCTTCTGTCGCCGAAACCAGGGGCTTTAACGGCACAGCAGTTCAAAGTACCTCTCAGCTTGTTGACAACGAGCGTGGCAAGTGCTTCTCCTTCTACTTCTTCCGCTATTATGATAAACGGACGTCCAGACTTTGCAATCTGCTCAAGAATCGGCAATAAATCTTTCATTGCGGAGATTTTCTTTTCGTTAATCAAAACATACGGATTGTCGAGAACGCATTCCATTCTTTCCGAGTCTGTTACGAAATAAGGAGACAAATAACC
>JAJZYC010000127.1 GCA_021806125.1 bacterium | reverse complement strand
TTTGCCAATATTAAGGAGATAAAATTGGAACGCTTATGGATAAAAAATGAACCCTTATAAATATTTCCGTTAAAAATCGCCTCATATCCGTGTTTTACGGTTAGGTTTATTTTAAAATCTATGTTTATGGGGGGATTAAAATTTTTGCCTGTTGAAATATAAGGATAGAACGGGGCATTAAAAACGGTTTCTTTCTTGAAATATCCGAAATTGCCGAAGGACTCCGGGATTTTTGTTCTAAAAGCAATTTTAATTATATACGATTTATAGAATTTATTTATTATTAGTTCCTCGGATAAATTATCTACGCTTAGATACCCTATGTTAAAACCGTAGGGATAGAGCTGGTGAAAATCAAAATCTTTTATGTTTTCGGGTCTTTTATACAGGCTGTTAGGATAGAGCATTATATATAAACGGCGTGAAATATTTATATCTATTCCCCTGCAATTTTTAAATTTACTACCGAAATTTTTAATTTCGCGGGTTTTTCTTTTTCCGTTTAAATTCAAAGCATAATCTTTATTATATTTAATATACCTGATTATTTCAGTGCCTGTTACCGTTTCTGTTCTTGGATTAATAACGGCTTTTATTTTAACAGTTTGAACGGGGGATTTGCCGCGTATGGACATAGTGCGGGCGAATAGTCGCGGTGCTGATGTATTTAAACAAAGAACGGCAGCCGTTATATTTAATAATATTATTTTTAGGTAGTTTTTCATTGATTTTAACCGGAAATTTATAATATAATCAACTTCAGCGAATTGTATTATTTTAATTTTATCCTAAAAAATTTAAAAATAAAGCGCTTAAACTTTTAAAATAAAATGGGGCATTCTTTCAAATTGTCGGATATTAAAGGCGTTGTAGTCAAGGATATCAAAAAATATGTTGACGAACGGGGATGGCTTGCCGAACTATACAGGAGCGACGAATTAGAGGAATCTATTTTACCTCAAATGTCTTATATTTCCTTAACTATGCCGGGAATAGCGAGAGGTCCGCACGAACACAAATATCAAACCGATTACTTTTGTTTTATAGGCCCTTCCGATTTTAAAATTATATTATGGGACAACAGAAAAAATTCCCCGACTTATCTCAACAAAACAGTATTGTTTCTTGGGGAAAACAAACCCTCGGCGCTTATAGTTCCCCCCGGAATTGTTCACGCATATAAAAATGTGGGAGGAAAAAACGGTCTTGTTATCAACGCCGCAAATAAACTATTTGCCGGTAAAATGAAGAAAGAGCAAATCGACGAGATCAGATACGAAAACGACCCGGATGCTTTTTTTGTTTTTGATTAACGAAATCGGCGGCTTAATAAAAATTTTTATTCAACGCCTTCTATGTTATACCTTTCTTCCACCCTGCCGAATTTATATACCGCCAGCGATAAAAGCCAAGCCGATGTTAATATTACCGCTATACCGCCTCCTAAAGCCGTAAAAGATACATGATTAAAAAAATCCCAGGGGCGGCCCTTCAGATTATACTCCATACCTATAACCTGAAGCCATTCCAGGGTCCCTACGCCAAATGCCAGAAAAACGGAAATACTCGTTATAGAAATATTATAAAATATCTTCCTTACGGGGTTTAGAAATGCCCAGCTGTATGCATACTGCATAACAACGCCGTCGGTAGAGTCAAACAGCATCATTCCTGCCGAAAATATTAACGGCAGTATCATAACGTCGATTAACGGCCTGCCTGCCGAAGCAAATACCGCTGACATAGAAAGTACGGCAACTTCGGACGCGGTATCGAACCCTATGCCGAATAAAATCCCTACAAAAAACATCTGCCAGCTTGACGATATCAGTTTCATAATTCCGTTGAAATAACGGAACATAAAACCTCTCTTTAAAAGCTCTTCTTCTACCTTCTTATTTTTAAAGTTTCTAAAGTCCTTTGCGATTCTAATTATACTTATTAAAATAACGACGTTCATAAAGGCGATGAGATACAAAAATAAAGCCGATATCCCCGTTCCTATCACATTGCTCAAACTGCCTAATTCGGGATAATCTCTGACGACGAATTTGCCGATTATAACGGTTATTAAAGTCAAAATAAAAACCGACAGCGAATGTCCTGCAGAGAAAAAAAAGCCGACGCCTGCCGGCTTTTTGCCGTCATTCATTAATTTTCTGGTTGTATTGTCTATCGCGGCAATATGGTCGGCGTCAAGAGCATGCTTTATGCCGAAAAAAAAAGCTAGGGAGCCTAAACTTAATAAGACCGGAAATACGCTCGACCTGTCGATTAAAAGGATTAGGGAGATTAATAAAAAAGCGGATAAAAATGAATAAAGAAGAACCAGCCTTTGCTTAAAGCTAAAGGAAAACGGGCGTAAAAACATAATTGGACCTCCCGCTAAAAGTTTAGATAAAACCTATTTATAAAAGTCTATCACTCAAAATATCTAAAGTCAAATAATGCCTTTATTCATGTTAATCATACCCTTAATAATTTTGTATTTCTATAATTCAAAGCCTCCAGAACCGAATCGGCGTCGATTTCGTCCTTCCTGTCCAAATCGGCTATAGTTCTAGAAACCCGCAATATCCTGTAATACCCCCTTGAAGATATATTTAATTTTTTAACGGCGTTTTGAGCCAATTCCAAAGCAGAACCGGAAACGGAAAAATATTTTTCTATATCCGAACTTTTTATCGAAGCGTTAAATCTGATTCCGGATGCTTCAAATCTTTTAAGTTGTATCTGCCTTGTTCTCTCTATTAAATTTTTAATTTCCGAAGAACTTGCCGCCCTTTCATTTACCGTCAATTTATCTAAGTCCGCTGAATAAACTTCTATGAATATATCGAATCTATCTAGAATAGGCCCGGACAATTTAGTATAGAATTTATAAATTTCCGCGCTTGAACATCTGCATTCATGCTTTATATCTCCGTAATAACCGCAAGGGCAGGGATTCATTGCCGCAACCAGCATAAAATTGCACGGCAGAACTATTGAAAAGCGGCTCCTCGACAGGTTTATAGCCTTATCTTCCATGGGCTGCCTTAAACTGTCCAGCGTTTTTTTGCTTAATTCAGAAAATTCATCAATAAACAAAACTCCGTTATGGGCAAGGCTTATATCGCCGGGAAGCGGATTTGAAGCTCCGCCCCCTATTAATCCGGCAATGGATACCGTATGATGCACGGAAATAAAAGGCCGTATCGCGATAAGTCCCATTTCGTCGTTAGTCTTCTTATTCGAAAAACTGTAGATATTAGATGTTTCGATGGATTCCTCAAGCGATAGAGCAGGCTGAATCCCTGCAATACTTTGAGCCAACATTGTTTTTCCGCTGCCTGGAGGACCTATCATTAAAATATTATGATGCCCCGAAACGGCCGCCACTATTGCTCTCTTTGCCAGCTCCTGCCCTTTAATATCCGAAAAATCGGGATAATTTTCTCCGTTCCTTTCTTTATTATTTATACCGGGGATAATCCTTTCGAAAGATGGCGGCCTGCCTGCATCTTCGACGCTATGAATATAAACCTTGCCGTCTTTAGCATCGGCGTCAGTTTCATCCGGCCGCCTGCCCGAAATAAAAGCGCATATATCTTTCAAATGGCTGAAGGCAAGAAAACCCGCTCCTAGAAACCTTGCAGAATTTATATTTTCATACGGAATTATAAGCTTTTTATTTAATTTTTTGGCAAGCATGCCGAGAGCTATTATGCCGTTAACTTTCTTTATTTTACCGTTTAAGGAAAGTTCTCCGGCGATAATATAATCGTTTAAATTCAACGCGCATTTAATCAGACCGGCGGATATTAGTATTCCTATAGCAAACGGCAGGTCGAAAATGGGACCCTCCTTTCTTAAGTCTGCGGGAGCCAGGTTTATAGTAATTTTCTTAATAGGATATTCGAAGCCGGAATTTTTTATCGCGGCTTTAACCCTGTCCTTTGCCTCTTTAGTCGAAATATCGGGAAGGCCTACAATCATAATCCCCGGTATTCCGTTGGCTATAAAAATTTCTACATTTACTAAAACTGCATCAATTCCGATGAACGTGGCACTGTTAAGAGATGTGATCATCAAACGATATCCTTTTACAATAATGTTACGTATCTATATTATTATAAAAAGATATTGTTTCAGAATTATGAAGGATATATTGCAATTGCGTTAAATTTTTGTTGCATTTATATTAAGCTATACCTTCCAAGCCTTATCCAGCGCGTGTTTATCTAATTCCGCCATTACGTCTTTTACGCTTTTTAAATCTTTCAGCAGGGTTGCGGAAACTATATAGTCGAAAGCATCCTCGTAAAATTCTTTGAAATCGCCTATTATATTCATCGAGCCTTCAAAATCGGTTCCGGGTAAAAATAAATAGACAAGATTATTTTTAACCGATACGACATCCGAGTCTCTCAAGACTCCTCCGATAGTTTTTATAAAATCGTCGTTGTATTTTGTTATATTAAGGATTGTAAGTCCTACATAGTCTATAGAGACTATATCTTCGGCAAGTCCAAGCTCTTTTTTAATCCTTCTCATATTAGACACCGAATGTTCCAAAACCGTTTCAAAATATTCAAACGGAATAATTTTTGCCATATTCAACTCCTTTATA
>JAJZYC010000126.1 GCA_021806125.1 bacterium | reverse complement strand
TTGTAATAAATTCAGAAGATAAAATTTCTACCGCAGGATTAAGGGAATATAATTCGTGAATAATTTAAAAAGCGAAAAAAGTTCTTATTTAAAATCGGCCGTACACCAGCCCGTTAACTGGTATCCTTGGTGCGCGGAGGCATTCGGGAAGGCTAAAGAAAATGATATGCCCGTGCTTTTAGATATAGGAGCCGTATGGTGCCACTGGTGCCACGTAATGGACGGGGAATCTTACGAAGACGAAGAAACCGCGGCTATAATAAACGAGAATTATATTGCCGTCAAGGTCGATAAAGACGAAAGGCCGGACATAGATTCGCGGTACCAGAAAGCCGTAAGCGTGTTTTCAGGAACGGGCGGATGGCCTTTAACCGCTTTTTTAACTTATGAGGGATATTTTTTTTACGGAGGCACGTATTTTCCTAAAGAATCCAATTACGGACTTCCTGCATATAAGTCGGTTTTGACGGAAATTGCAAAATATTACCGTGAAAACAAAGAAGCCGTTTTTGCCCAGAGCGCCGATTTTTATCAAAGGATTTCAGACGATTCCAACAAGTTTTCTATTTTTAATATCAATATTAAAAGGATAAACGATGCTATAAAAAAGGATAATTCTTTAAATATAGATTACGTAAAGAGATTTGTAAACGAGGGCGCTCTGGAATTTAAACTTCATTTCGACGAAGTTAACGGAGGAATAGACGAATCACCTAAATTTTTTTATTTTTCAGCTTTAGAACTTCTTGCATGGGATTATATAGCCAACAGGGATAAAGATTCGCTTAATAAAGGACTTTTTACTTTAAAAAAAATAGCCGCCGGAGGAGTATTCGACCATGTAGGGGGCGGTTTTCACAGATATTCTACAGATAAAAAATGGATTATTCCGCATTTTGAAAAACTTGCCGAAATAAATGCGCAGGCTTTGAGGGTATATGCCTATTATTATAAATTGACCGGCGATAAGATTTTATTGAACGTTATAAACAAAACCCTCGATTTTATATCAGGCGAACTATACGACGGGTTTAACGGCGGTTTTTACGCAAGCATCGATGCGGACACCGGAAACGGCGACGACGGAAGATTCTTTACGTGGACATATGACGAATTTAAAGAGGTTTTTTCCGATAAAGAAGAGTTTAGAGCCGCGTCGGAATTGTTTAATATAAACAAAGAAGGCATGATGCGCCATGCGGGCAGCGAAACTTCCGATTCCGGCGGATTCAGGGACCAAGGTTTAATGCCGGGCGGGGTTCCGAACGTATTGTATGCAGGGGCTTACGCGAAAGATTTAGGCGGTAAATCTTACGATAGCATCGTTTCAAAACTTAGGGTTTTCAGGGAAAAAAGGAAAAAACCTTTTACCGACAGGATAAAATATTCATCGGTGAACGGAAATATAATATATTCCATTACCGAATTAATAAAATTTTTCAGCCCTTTCGATTCAAACCGCCGGAAACTTAACGGAATGGCCGAAAAATCTATTAAAATATTTTTAGACGCTTTCGATAAAAACGGGGATATAGGAAGATTTACAGGCGAACCGGGAGGTTCCGTTTTAGACGATAACGCGTATATCATTCTTGCTTTGATAGGATTGTTCGAAACTACGTCGAAACCTTTATATTTTATTTACGCAAAAAAAATAGCCGAATACGTTATCAAAAATTTTTACGACGGCGGAAAGGGCGGCTTTTTTGATATAAAACACACGACAAAAAGTTCAAAGATAGGTTTTTTAAGCCATAAGGAAAAAAATATTGCGGATTACGGCGGTTATTCGCAAAACGCGTCCATATTGTCTGCTATGTCTAAACTTCATATGCTTACCGGAGAAGCTCAGTTTAAGAACGTAATCTTAAAATCTTTCGAATATTTTATAAACGAAGCAAATATGCTAAAACATAACGCCTCCGCTTATTTAATAAGCCTCATAGATTATGCGTCGAGAGGAAATATAAATATTATCGCAGGCAGATACGGCGACAAAGCCGTCGCCGATTTTTTCGATATGTCCGGTAAATTTAACGGCGGCGATAAAGTAAAAGGAGGTTTTAATGCGTTCAATTTATTTATCGATATGAATAATAATGCCCTGACAGATAGTTATTCAGGCTTTGAAGGATTTGAAAAAGGAGACGCGTTGATTCTGGAAGAGATTAGAAGCGCAGCCGCCGAATTCGGCAGGGTAAAAAAGCCGCTGGTTTTCCAGTGCGGCAATAAATCCTGCAGCGTGAAGATTTTATAAATTTAAAAAAAAATAAATAAAAAATAAAATTATGCCGATAATTCTTGACATAAATTAATATGTTGTAGTAATATACTTTACTATTAATATATTGATATCCGATATATACGGCGCATAAGCAGTTTAACGGTTTTAAAGCGGGGGAAAATCCGTATGAAAAGAGTATTGGTTTTGGCGATGTTTTTTACAATACTTTTTGCTTTGGTTTCTAATGCCTATTCATACGTTAACGTCGTTACCGTCCGCCCCGGAGCTACTCTTGGGCAGATAGCGGACGCCCATAATACCACGGTAGCGTCTATAATGTCTTTAAACGGTCTTCATAACTACGTCATATATCCAGGCGAAAGATTAAAAGTTCCTTCGGCATCGGGCGCAGGCTCTTACCGCCCTTATCATCCCGCTCCTTCGTTCGGCCGCTATACCGTACAGTTCGGGGACACCCTTTCGTTAATAGCCCAGAAATACGGAACTTCTATAGCCGAATTAAGAAGGTTAAACCATCTTTATTCCAACGTTATCAGGCAGGGTGCGGTTCTTACGGTGCCGGAAAGCTATAAAACATATAAAACCGCTCAAAATAATGCCGGAGGCAAAAAATATAATTATTACGATACCAATAATTATAATGATAATGCGGCAACGTTTAAGGTTTTAAATCCCAATAACTGCAAAGTTAAAAATAAGGCGGCCGGCAAATTCGGCTTAGGGAAGAAAATAGTCGATGTAGCATACAGATATAAAGGGGTTCCGTACGTGTGGGGCGGAACGAACGATTCCGGAATGGATTGTTCGGGTTTAGTCCAGCGTGTTTTTTTAAAATTAGGCATCCATCTTCCAAGGACGGCCGCGGAGCAGGCGAGATTGGGCACATACGTTCCGAAGGACGAGCTTAAGCCCGGAGACCTTTTATTTTTTAGAACATATGCGTCATATATTTCGCATGTCGGGATTTATATCGGACACGGAAAATTTATTCAGGAAAATTACGATGCGGGGAAAGCTACTATTAACAGTTTAAAAGACGAATATTTCGAAAGAACCTACGCTTTTGCGAAAGCCGTTAAATAAAAATATAAAAATAAAATTATGCTTAATTTTAATAACTGGTATGCCCCTAATCCCGTCGTTTTTTTTGGGAGCCTTCCCGTTCACTGGTACGGAATATTAATCGGAATAGGTTTTGTCTTAGGCATAGCCATTGCTTATTTCAGGGCAAAATCCTGGGGAGAAGACCCCGAAAATATAATCAACATTATGGTTTTTGCCATACCGGTTTCGATTATCTTTGCCCGACTTTATTATGTAATATTCGCGTGGGGATATTACGCAAATAACCCGTTAAGCATTTTTTATATATGGCAGGGCGGACTGGCTATATACGGCGGCGAAATCGGCGGACTCCTGACGCTTTACTTATATACGCGCATAAAGAAACTTAACATCTGGCTCTATATAGACATGCTTGCGCCGAGCCTTCTTTTGGGGCAGGCTATAGGAAGGTGGGGTAATTTTATAGACCAGCAGGCTTTCGGCTATCCGGTAAATTGGGGACTGCCTATCGCAAAAGGCCTTCGTCCGGTAAACGCTTATACGCCTAAGCACCTTATATTCGGTTTATGGGGGTATCCTTTTCAGGCCGCCCGCCCCGAAAATTTAACTATGTATTCCCATTTCGAGCCTTCGTTCTTTTTTGAATCGGTGCCGGATTTTTTCGGATTCGTTTTTTTAATGTGGCTTTCGAGAAAAAAACCTAAAACCGCCGGTAAAATCTTGATAGGCTATTTAATATGGTACGGAATTACGAGATTTTTTACCGAAGGTACGAGAATAGACAGCTTATGGCTCGGAAACAACATCAGGGTTTCGCAGGTGCTCAGCATGTTCGCCGTAATAATTTCAATAGCCGTTATAATTTACAGGCGCTATAAATATAAAGATACCGCAAAAATATAAAACCATTCCTATAGGAAACGTTACATCTTTACCCTTACCATTACTCCGTTGACTTTTTCGGCAGGAAGTTTATAAAACCGGACGAACGAGGGGGACAGCTTTTTGATGAGGGCGAATATTCTCCAGAATATATTTTTGCTGACTATTTCCTCGAAACCGTAAAATATTACGGTTTCGTCTATATTGTACCTTTTCAATACCGCTTCTACGTCAACGACCTCCGAATAACCCGCCCTTATCGAAAACTGGCTCAGTCCGGGGGCGACGTCGTTTTTAAACAGTATGTCGGTTCCGTAAGGCTTTTCGGTTCTTTCTATAGAAACGAAAATGTTTCTTTCGTAGATAATATTGTTGTTAAACATGGTTTTAATAATATAAGGGGATACCTTGTCCGAAAGGCTTGCAAAAAAAAGTGACGTTC
>JAJZYC010000125.1 GCA_021806125.1 bacterium | reverse complement strand
CTTCGTGCCTACTAAAGAAGTGAACAGGTTTATCATTATGCCGAGAGAAAGCGTTACCGCAAAACCTTTTACCGGACCGGAACCGAAATAAAAAAGTACGGCAGCGGTTATAAGCGCCGTAACGTGAGAATCCAGAATAGTAAAAAAGGCTTTATTGTATCCGTTTTCTATGGCTATTACTACCGGTTTGCCATCCCTTAGCTCTTCCCTGATTCTTTCGAAGATAAGAACGTTGGAGTCCACGGACATGCCTATAGTTAAAATAATTCCTGCAATTCCCGGCAGGGTTAGCGTTGCTCCGAAAAGAGAAAGCGCCGCCATAAGAAACAGAACGTTTTCTATAAGGGCAAAATCAGCTATTAAACCCGAAAGTTTATAGTAAAATATCATAAATCCGATAACGAGTATAGTTCCGACGACGGCGGCAAGGATGCCGTCGTGGATAGAATCGGCACCAAGCGTCGGCCCTACCGTGTTATTCTGTATTATTTTTACAGGTGCAGGCAATGCGCCGGAGCGGAGAGCTATTGCAAGATTGTTTGCCTGAGCCATCGTAAACCGTCCCGAGATAGAAGCGTTTCCACCGAGTATCGGTTCTTCTATAACCGGTGCGGAAATAACGTTGTTATCGAGTATGATGGCTAATCTTTTTCCAGTATATTTAGTAGTGATATTTCCGAACTGTTTTGCCCCGCGCGAATTTAAAGAAACCCCGACAATAGGCTGGTTATAGCGGTTTATCTGAACGTTTGCGCTTGAGATATCCGCGCCGCTCATTAATACGGCTTTTTTTATAAGATAAGGTCTTTTTGTCGTTTTATGGGTGAATTTATTAAACGTGGTATGGTAAAGGATTTCGTCGCCCTTAGGGATTGTGCCGTTTAATGCCTCTGCTATGCCGTGTTTATCGTCCACAAGCTTAAAAGTAAGCCTTGCGGTTTTTCCTATTAGTTTAACGGCCTGCTTTACGTTCTTTACTCCGGGCATTTCGACGACTATTAAGTCTTTTCCCTGGCGGGCTATTTTAGGAGAAACAAGTCCAAACTGGTCTATCCTGTTTCTCATGACCTCTATTGCGCCGCTGACGGATTCTTTTTTATATTGCGCAAGATCGGACGGCTTAAAATTTATTATTCCGCCTGATAACTCCAAAGAAACATGATGGTTTTTCAGGTAATTTTTAATGCCGGAAACCGCCTGTTTGTTTTTCATAAGATTTCCGCTCAAAACTATACGGTCGCTTTTGAACGACAAATCTTTGCCGCTTCCGATATTTTTGTTTTCTATGAAGGATTTTATATCGGAGTAGTCTTTGTATAATTTTTCTTTTACGGCTTTATCTACCTCGACTTTTTCGACGAGATACACTCCGCCCTGAAGGTCGAGCCCCAGATGCATTTCCGCATTTCCGATTACGGCTTTCCACCATCCCGGCGTATTAGGGTATATGGAAGGGACTATCGAAAAAAAAGATATAAAAATAAATACGGCTATTAAAATTACTCGAGTTTTAACCGGTTTCATCAATCTCCACCATAAAAGAAAATTAGACTTGTTAAATTATAAAATAAATATTTTAAGAAAATATAGCATATAGCGGGTTAAAATTCTACCGTTTTTTACTGTTTTATAGTTTTCGTAGCTATGGCGCTTTTGGTAATTTTAATTTTAACGTCTTTTGCTATTTCTATAGTAAAAAGCTGGTCGGCTATTCCGGTAATAACGCCGAAAATGCCCCCCGTGGTCAGGACTTCGTCTCCTACTTTAAGAGATTCTATCATCTTCTTATGTTCTTTGGTTCTTTTTTGCTGGGGCAGTATCACTAAAAGATAAAAGATGACTACGATGGCGATAAGCGGCGCAAAATTCATTAAAGTCGATTCCCAGCCTCCGGAAGCGGATGCAGCGCCTGAAGCGGCATAGGCGTTTTTAACCGAGAACATGCCGGATAAACTTGATAAACCGTATAAAATTTTCATACTTGCTCCTTTTTCTATTAAATTTATTATTTTATTTAATTCGGAATTTTATTATATTATATTTATATTCAAAGAAAGTCAAAACAAAGATGAATAATTTTTGGAAAAATCGTAAAAACTGCCGTTTTCTATTGACCGCCTTATGCGCAGTATTAAATTCTGGTAAAAATGAAGGTTATGTGCGGTCAAAAGCCTCTGCGCAAATATTTCCCTGCTCATAAAGGCATGCCGGACATACGCGGCGCTGAAGTTTTTACAGCAAAAACAACCGCATTCGGGGTCAATGGGCAGAGTTTCGGATTTATACAAAGAATTTTTTATATTGACCGTTCCCCGCGAGGTAAAGACGAAACCGTTCCTTGCGTTTCTCGTAGGCAGGACGCAGTCGAACATATCTACGCCCAGAGATACTGCATTTACTATGTCCGAAGGCGTTCCTACACCCATAAGATATCGCGGTTTATTTTCCGGAAGATTCGAGGCTGCAATTTCCAGCATCTTCAGCATAGTTTCTTTTGTTTCCCCGACTGCTAGACCGCCTATCGCATACCCGTCGGCATCCATGCCTGACATTATGCGGGCGGATTTTTCCCTCAAATCTTCAAAAAAATTGCCCTGAGTTATGAGAAAGAGCAGTCTGCCGTTTTTTGCCGCAGTCTTGCTTTCGGCAGTAGGACGGACATCTTCCCCTGCATTTTTTGCAGCAATGGATTTTTCTGCCCATCTTAAAGTAGTTTCTAAATCTTTTTCTGCCTTTTCCCTTTTTGCGCCTGGTCCGGAAAAAACGTCCAACTGCATCATTATATCCGAATCTAAAGTCTGCTGGATTTCTATTACGCGCTCGGGCGTAAAGAAATGAGTTTCTCCATCTATATGGGACATAAATTCTACGCCTTCGTCTTTGATTTTTGCGAATTTTGCAAGGCTGAAAATTTGAAACCCGCCCGAATCGGTTAAAATAGAACCTTTGTATCCGGTAAAGTTTCTCAGGGAACCGAATTTTTCTATTACGTCGGTCCCTGGTCTCAAAAAAAGATGATATGTGTTAGAGAGCATAATTTTGAAGCCTTCGTCGTATATTTCGAAAGGCGACAGGGATTTTACGGTGCCTATAGTTCCCACGGGCATAAAAACTGGCGTTTCTATCATTCCGTTTTTAGTTTCGAGCAAACCTGTTCTTGCGGCGGTGCGCACATCTTTATTTATTATTTTAAACGCCATATTAAATTATATATTTTATATGTTATACAGATACATTGCATCGCCGTAGCTAAAAAGCGAGTAGCCATTATTTATCGCTTCTTCATAAACCGCCCTGGTTTTGTCTATGCCTATAAGAGCGCAAATCATAATGTAAAGAGACGATTTCGGCTGATGAAAATTCGTAATGAGATTTTTCGTTATTTTAAATTTGTAGCCCGGATAAATATACAGCGAGGTTTCGAGATTTTCGCCGGGAAAAATTTCTGCGCCTCCGACATCCGACCCGTTTGAAGATTCTAAGCATCTGACGGTAGAAGTTCCGGTCAATATTATTTTGTTGCCCGATTTTACGGCTTTATTTATAGCATCCGCCGTTTCTTCTGAAATAGAATAAGTTTCTTTATGTATGTTATGCTCTCTTATGTCGGCGGTTCTTACGGGAAGAAAAGTGCCAAGCCCTATATTTAAAGAAACTGCGGTGAAAATTCCGCCCTTTTCTTTTATCCTGCTTATAATCTTATCGTTAAAGTGCAGGCCTGCGGTAGGGGCGGCTACTGAAAACCCTGCCGAACCGTCGGCGTAAACCGTCTGGTAATATAAATCGTCCGTTTCTTCAGGCGCCCGTTTTATATACGGAGGAAGAGGAATTAAAGCGCATTTTCCGAAAATATAATCGTAATCCTGATCAGTTTTTATTAATATTTCGTAATTTCCGCCCCCGAAGTTTTTAACCGCCTCTATGGTTTTAAAAACCGCCTGCGGGTTTTGAATATCCGGCTGTCCGCTTACGGCGATTTTTTCACCCTCCCTGACGGTTTTGTGCGATTTCAGGATGGCTTTAAGTTTTAAAGGAAAGGATATTTTCATAGGAAATTCGGTTATGAATATTTCTACTTTGCCGCCGGAAGCCCTTTGTCCGAATATTCTGGCTTTTTTTACGTAAGAGTTGTTAACGGCTACGACGTCTCCTTTATTTATAAATTCGGTTATTTCATAGAATTTTTTATGTTCCATTTTGAAATTCCGGATGTCCACCGCAAGCAGTTTTGCCTCGCCCCTGTCAGTCCGGGGATATTTCGCAATCCGCTTTTCGTCGAATTTATAATCGAATAAATCTGTATTCATATAGCCGTATATTATATAACAACTTTTTTTTAAAAGGTATCTGATTTATTTATTTACTTACTGCCGGCTGTATTTGCAGGTTTCTTAACAACTTTTGCGGCAGTTATGGTAAAATAAAAAAACAAAACGAAATTTATTTTTTTAAATATACAATAATAAACATTAAATAATAAGATATGGGTATTTTTATAACTCTTGAAGGAATAGACGGTTCTGGCAAGACTACCGTTTCTAGAATTATAAACGCGCGTTTGGAGAAAGACGGATATAAAGTAATGCCCGTAAAAGAACCTACCGAAACGCCGCTCGGAAAATTCATAAGGAGCGAAATTTTATGCTCCGGCTCCCCTGGGGAGGAAGACGTTCTGGCTTCG
>JAJZYC010000124.1 GCA_021806125.1 bacterium | reverse complement strand
GTTATATCTATAGCGATTTCTTCATCCTTATAGTGGAACTTTTCCTCGATATTTTCTGCGATTTTCTCAAAAAGGTTAGTTAATTCATCAAATTTTTCAAAATCGGATATCTCTTCACATTTTATTTCTATATCTTTAAAAAATGTATTTATTATAATTTTTAATTTGCCGAGTTGCTTAAAAGAACCATCATTCCCGGAAGTTCCAACCAACCTGACATGCTCCAGCCTTCCTTTTTTATGATATTGATAATCCTTCTTATTGTGGACAATTATTGATAACGGCACGGCCCATCTCCAGGAAGTGTGGGATTTTTTTAAATTCTCCAAGATTTCGTTTAATTTTTTCACGGGGTCGTACCCGGAATTATCCAAAAAATCTTTAGAATATATTTTATAAGAATCTATCTTATCTTTATCATATAGCGTGATGTTTTTAACCGTTTTCCGCAATGTTTCCGGATTTGATTCTCCGATTTTTTCAAGTATTTTAATGTCAGGGTCGAATTCTATTTCCATTGAGTCTTTTAAAGTTGAAACAGGTAAGATTAGCGCCTTAAATTTGCCTGGTGCAGCATCTCCCTCATGGGATAGCGCATAAAATTTAAATTTTTTCTTTTTACCGTATATGACATAGGTTACAATTAATAATATAATGAAAAATATACAAATAATTATTACCAGTTTTAAAAAATAAGATAGATAAAATGCATGACAATGCCGGATAACGTAATCCAGTAGTTCTGTAATATAACTGCCCAGCACTCCTATAATCAAAAGCCATAAGGATATCAGAAGGCTTAATCCAAACCACCCCGATTTTAAAATTTTTAAGAATTTGCTTTTTTTCATAAGTTGATAGAAAATTTCGGATTTTGCCGTTTAAACCTATCTAAACAGGTTTAGGCTTTATCTTATTTGTTTGTTTAATTTTCATTATATCTAAAATAAAGATATATTATCAATTTTTTCCGGTCATGAAGAAGAATTTTTGTCATTTACCGTAACGGTTTTATCTTTATGTGCCGAATATGACGACGGGGATTCGGCAGGCTTAGCCTGAACTTTGGCCTGAGTGCAGGCTCCGGAGGCGGAGGCAGCCGCGCCGCTCTTTTGTTTTGTTGCCGCTCGTCCGGCGGTTCCAAGCACCGTGACGATTGTTCCATAACCTATGTTTTTGTGCAGGAATCTGGCATTGTCGTAAGGCAATTCCACGCACCCTGCCGACTGCGGAAATCCGTAACGGCTGCGGGCGATATAATGCAACGCTATCCCGCCGTTAAAATAATCCGCATATTTAATGCCGGAATCATTGTATGCGACCCATTTTACGGGGTGTCCGTCTAAGCACCCGACCATGCGGGGATGTTTTAATTTTAGCGATTCGTAAACTTTCATGGAAATCAGGGAGGGGGACAAGCCGCTCATCGCCGTGCTACTGAAGCGGAGGAAGACATACCATGTTCCGTCGGGAGTAGTCGCAAATTCACCCGTATTTGCCGGAGACGAAAAAACCTTTCTGCCGTTTTCGTAAAGTTCGACTATTTCACCTTTCGCGGCCTGCCTGACTAATATCCATTTCCACGGATAGGGGTCGAATTCCCCCTTTTCCGCGCTTTTTTTCAGTTCGGACAAAAGTTTTCCGTTTATTTGAGGTTTTGCGTATTCCCCGTCATGCAGCATGCCCGACGCCTCGATATATTGTGTTATTGCCCCTAAAATAAACGGGTTTTGGGGGTTCCATTTATATGAATCCGCGGCTTTCTGCAAATCTTTCGGAACCGGAAACGAAAAGTCGTAGCCGTATTTACCGGAGGAGGAAACAGAAACCGGAAGATAACGCAAGTAATGCAAATATTTTACGACGCAGGGGAATTCGGCGGTACTTTTGCACTCTAAATGGACGGAAGATTCACCGGATAGGGCGGCGGCGGCGGATTTTAACTTATTCAAAAGGGCGGATGTTTTGCTTGAGGACGGCATATATTTCTCGATAGCCGCAGTAAACAAAATTAAAATAATAATTGCAGATGCGGCTAAAATATAAAAACGCCGTGCCTTAAATTTCATAGTTAAATTTCATTTCCCCCGAGTAAATATTATAACATTTTATCCGCTGATTATTTATAAAATATTTAGATAAATTAATAATTTTTTTATGTCCCAAATCCCGATTTACTTAACATTGGAATATATAAATATTTTCTAAATCGGGATTTGGGTTATGTTATTTTTATTGACCTTTTTTTATGCTTTATCATATAATAATAGAACTTATTATTAATAAAACCCGCATTTTTTATCGAAATTTGGGGGATCGTCTAGCGGCAGGACCTGGGACTCTGACTCCCATTACGGAGGTTCGAATCCTTCTCCCCCAGCCATTGTAAAACCGCAGTAAATAAGCAACTCCGAGGGTTTTTCCACCACGCAAGTTCATGTACCAAAATGCATAAAAATGCACCATTATGAAAATATTTTCCTATACTATTCCTATACTTTTGATATAATGTCCTATAGTATCAACCAGTAAGGAGGTATAACGATGGCAAGCATTTACAGGCTTAAAAACTCTAAGAACTGGTATTACTGCATTACCTATAACGGCAGGAAATACCAAGGAAGCACGAAGACGACGGATAAGCAGTCCGCAAAGCTTATCGCCGAGGCAAGGCAGACGGATTTAGCGAGGGAAGAAAATAAAATTCCCGCCTTAAAGAAAAAAAGTATAGGAAACTTTCCTATACTATGGGAAGAATATTTAAGGGCACAGGTCGTCCAGGACGTCAGGAAAAGTACTGCCTCTAACCACTTTCTTCCGGTATTCGGCAATAAGCGCCTTAACGGTATAGCGATGCCGGATATAAGGAGCTACCAGCTCGAAAGGAAGCTCGAACTCATGTCCCTCGAAAAAAACGAGGGGAAAAGGGAAGCCGAAATAAATTTCCGTTCCGTAAACTACGAAATTGCAATCCTCAGGAATTTTTTCAATTACTGCATCGAAAAAAAGTATATAGACAAGAACCCCTGCGAGGGAATTAAGAAACTAAACGAGCTCTCCAGGTTGAAGACCCTTTCCGACGACGAAATAGAAAGGCTGGTTGCCGGGGCTACAAACAAGCTAACAAGGGACATAATAATGTTTTTAATATTTACCGGCTGCCGGAAAGGGGAAGCCCTTAATTTAAAATGGGACGATGTGGATTTGGATAACGATGTTATCGCTATTAAGGCCACCAAGACGAGGCATGACCGCTATATGCCCGTTTCCGCCCCTCTAAAGGGGCTTTTGGAGGGCATAGAGAAGGTTGACGGCTGTTCGCACGTGTTTAATAGCGGAGGCAAGAAAATCGTCGATTTCAAGCATTCTTTCAGGACCGCCTGCCGGAACGCTGGGCTGAAAGACCTCCGTATCCATGACCTGCGGCACGTGTTTGCGTCTAAAATGGTAATGAACGGAACATCGCTTTACATAACCGGAGAACTCCTCGGCCACCGGACGCCGAACATGACGAAGCGGTACAGCCATCTCGTGCCGGATACGCTTAGGAAGGCGGTTAACGATGTGTGGAAAAAATAACCACCTTCAGGAAAATATCTCTTGACAACACAAGTTATAACTTGTAAACTTATTATATGGGATGCCGATGAATATTTGGTATTTTGCAGATGACAGGGGGAACTCCCCTGTGAGGGAATTTATAGATGAACTGCCTTTGGACGAGCAGGCAAAAGTGTTTGCCTATATCGATGAATTAAAAAAACAGGGCCATAATCTTCGCCGCCCGTTGGCCGATTACGTGAAGGACGGGATTTACGAGCTAAGGCCAAAGGCGAACAGGTTGTTTTACTTCTTCTTTTTAAAGGAAAACGTCGTCTTTATTCACGCAATAAAGAAGAAGACGAACGGGATACCTGAAAAAGATATCGCATTATCCCTTAAAAGGAAGAAGTATATAGAAGAATACCAGACGAATATAGTAAAAGAGGAAAATTATGAAGATTAAGTTAGAAAGTGCGGAAAAACATCTTAAAGAAAAACTGAAAAATCCCGAATTCAAGGAAATTTACGAGCTTGAAAGGGTCAAGGTAGCCCTGGCTCAGAAAATAGCCGAAACGAGAGACGAGCATAAACTGACCCAGTCCGAACTTGCTAAAAGAATGAATGTCTCCCAGCAGTTTATTTCCCAAATAGAAAGCGGGGAAGGCAACCTTACGCTGGAGACCCTTTCAAAACTTGCCCAGTCTCTTAATACGAGCATCCGGATTTCTTTTTCTAAAAAATCATGCCGCAATGGGTGTCTTAAGGTAGCCTGATAAAGCTTCGCACGAGTCCGGACAAGAAACTCGGCAATAAAGGGTTTTTTCCGGCCAACCTTCCGTTCATTTCCGCAGATAAACCTTCGTTACGTAAATTCTTCCGTGTCCTAGTTCGTTGGAAACGACCTGCCGGGCTTCCTTATCCGACTTCCCTTCCGCAATAAGTTCTGCATACCTTTCCTGCGCAACGGAATGCCTTACAGCGTGCATGTTAAAACCGGCATTCTTTATGGAATTTCCTATATGATTCATTTCCTGCTTTAGATCTCTGCTTTTATTATAATCACTACTAATTGCGAATTTCTTTAGTTCTGCAAATTCTCTAACCTTTTCCTGCGAAAGTTTTATCTCTCTCGGTCTTCCGTTTTTTACA
>JAJZYC010000123.1 GCA_021806125.1 bacterium | reverse complement strand
AGACGTCGCATGGAGATGCGTGGGATGCTATAAATGTTCGCAGAGATGCCCGAAACAGGTAAATCCCGCAGAAATGATGGAAGCCCTTGGGCTTGTAATCAAAAAATATTTTCCCGAAGAAGTCCACAGCAAATTAAAAGTTGACGAAGACGTTAAAAAGATATACGACGATATGATTATAGGGCACGGAAGGTTAGACCTTGCAAAACTCCATACGTCCGCAATGCAAAAAACTGGAAGAACCAAGGAACTGCTCGGAAAAATTGAAAGAGACGCCATTTTTAAAATGGCTAAAGACGGCAGGGCTTTTTCTATATTAAGGCTGGGAAAGCCTCATAACTGGAGCAGGTCAAAGGAAGCGATAGAAAATTATTTACATAAACTAAATACTATTGAAAACGGCGAGGCGGGGGTTTAAATGGATAAATTAAACGAAAATCAGGCGGCGTATTATCCGGGGTGCGCTCTATTGACTATCGATAGGGCATACAATAACAGTTCTAAATTAGTTTCAAAAAAAATGGGTATAGAACTTGTAGAAATACCGGATTATAACTGCTGCGGAATAGGAGAAATGAAATCCAAAGGGGCGGCGTCGATGTATATGCCATTAAGAAATATGATGCTTGCCAAAAACAGACTCGGCTCTAAAAACTTAGTTATGGCATGTTCGGTCTGTTATCATGAATTCAGAAGGTCTATTACCAGAGTCAGGGAGAACCAAAACGAACTTTCGGAGGTTAATTCTATATTTAAAGAAGCCGGCGAGTTTGAAGATGAATATGAACCGGACGGCGATGCAAGGCATATACTGGAATTTTTATATAACGAAAAAGGCGCGGACGAGGTAAGAAGAAATACGGTTAATCCGCTAAAAGGGCTGAAAGTCGCCCCTTATTACGGCTGTCTTTATTCCAGGCCGTCTATGTACACGTTTACGGATAAAAAGCCGCAAATGGACAACTCCGAAAGACCCCGTTTTATGCACGAATTTTTGGAAGCCATAGGAGCGGAAACGATTTTTTACGGAAACGAAGTTCAGTGCTGCGGAGGCAGAAACTTGATTCAGGACGAGGAAACGTCCTTTGCCCTTTGTTCGCAGACTATTTCAAAGGCGAAAAAAGCGGGAGCGGACGTTATCGCGCTGATATGTCCGAAGTGCGCAGGCGCTTTAGACGTCAACCAGCCTAAAATAGTCGAGAAGTTCGGAAAGGATTCCGAACTTCCTATAGTTTACCTAACGCAGTTAATGGCTTTAGCCTTCGGCTTTTCAAAAAAAGAAGCGGAATTCGGCGATATGATTTCCGACCCGCTCAAGGTGTTGAAAGAAAAAGGTTTTTAATAGCCTCAATCCTGCATCGGAAACTATGTAATCTTTCTACTGTTTAACAACTTCTGGATTCCTGCTTTCGCAGGAATGACATCTGTTGATTGAAAAGTTAAATTTCAGCATTGTCATTCCTGCGAAAGCAGGAATCCAGAAAATAATATAAAATAAATCGGGTCGGATTAAAAAGGAGGGATATTTATGTCGAAGTCTGAAGAAAACTTAAAAAAAGCTTTTGCCGGAGAATCGCAGGCAAACAGAAAATATATAGCTTTTGCAAGGCAGGCGGACGCCGAAGGCTATCATGAGGTTGCCGAACTTTTCAGGGCGATATCGGAAGGAGAAACGGCACATGCCGTCGGACATTTGAATCATTTGCGCTGGATAAAATCTACCGCGGAAAATCTTAAGGCGGCTGTAGAGGGGGAAAAGTACGAAGTTACGGAAATGTACCCGAAAATGGCTAAGGAAGCGAGAGAAGAAGGCAACGAAGAACTGGCGGGCTGGTTCGAAATGGTTGCAAAAGCGGAAAGCGCCCACATAAAGGCATTTGAAAAAGCGCTAAAAGAGTTGACGTAAAATAAAGAATAGCAATCAGAATTCCTTCGAAGAGAATTTTTTAAACATAAATTTATCTTTATATAAAAAATCTTTTAAAATATAAATTTTAATAGTCCTTATATTTTGGCCGTATTTGCTTTTGATGCTTATTTTTTTTACATAGGAACAGCTTGAAAAGTTGCGGCACAAACTTTTTTCCAGTTTGCCGCCGTATTTCGTATTTATTACGTAAAGAAAGTTGCGCCCTTTTTTATTTTTAAAGTCGTTCCATAAAGAATATTCGTTATCCCTTATGAAATAATTAAACGAGTAAGTCTGCGGTTTTCCTTCGACGTAATATGCAAGTTCGCTCGCCGTCTGAAATCTTCTTGAAGCTATAAGCAGCCGGTCTTTTTCATGCTTCTTAAGTATTTTGCTTACTTCCGCGCCCATTTCTTTCCAACCCAGCATATCCCTCAACGGGCTTTTGCTAATTTTAATGTTTATAAAAGGCCTGAAAACCGTATAATACGGCGCAATAAAAATAATAAGAGAGAATACGAGCCCAGTCAAAAAGGACAAGCCGTAAAAATAAAGCATAGCTTTTTTTATCCCGCCCGACGTCAAGGCGGCATATAATCTCAAGGACAAAAGGAAAGCAAGCAGAAAAGCAGGAAAATATAAGAATACCGGCCAGTTAGGCTGAACCGTCGTTTTTGTGCATTGATATACGAAATATAAAAAGGGAACTAAAGAAGCCGTCGCAAGAATAGTGTATACATCGTTCTTTTCTTTTAAACCCAGATACAGGCCGGCAAATGCGGCGTACATAATAATTATGAATAAAAACGGCGAAATTATGCCGGCTTGAGATATTATAAATAAAAAAAAGTTGGATAAAAAAATGCTGAAGTTTTCGTATCCGCCGGATAGCGTTAAAAGATGTCTGAAAGACACGAAATCGTTAGAATAATTCCATACTATTACGGGCGCAAACATAACAGCGGATATTAAAAAAGCCAGATATGGTTCTTTTCTTAAAAAATATTTTCGGTGTTTTTTGCTCAACAGAAGGAAAATAAAGACTATTAAGTATATAAAGACCGCCGTATATTTGCTTAACAATGCAAATCCTGTAGAAATACCTATTAAATACCAGTAATAATTTTTTTCCGTAATTACAAGATATACGAGGAGCAGAACGGTCAATGAAAAAAACAGCATCTGCAGGTTTCCGTAAACTATCAGTACGGAGCCTACGTTAAATATAGGTATGGCGTTTAACAGCACCGCCCAGATTAACGAATACAGAGACTTTCCCGTTATTTTTTTTAACGCGGCAAATACAAAAAACGACAGCGACAGCGATATTACCGGAGCGGCGAGTCTTACGAAAAACTGCGAGTTTAATTTTCCGAAAAGCGTCGTAAGGGCTATAGTATAGGCAATCATAGGCGACATATCGTAATAAGAAAAGGAGAGATGCCTCGACCATTGCCAGTAATATGTTTCTTCGGGAATCAGGTCTATTTTCGTTATGAGTATAAGCCTGACGACAAAAAGAATGAGCAGGACGAAGAAAAAAGAATATGCGGCTATTTTGTTTTTGTTCATAATTTATAATTTTTTTTAGAAACATTATACGATTTTTGAATTTAAAATCAAACCAAAAAGATTATAATTTTTATAAAAAATAATAAAAAACTTGACTTTCAATTTAATTGAGGTTATCTTAATAATATTATTAAAGATAATATTATTAAAGCAGGCTCTTAAAAAGCCGATATATACTATATAAGTATAATTCTCTACGGGGCTAATATGGCTTTAAAATTAGGCATCGGTTCGAAAACTGGCGTCGGAGTCGATATAGGCTCTAACTCTCTTAAAGTTCTCGAATTGTCCAAGTCTGGACGCAAATATTATATCGATGCTCTTGACGTAATAGACCTGCCTGCGGGCGCCGTCGGCGGCGGCACGGTAAACGACCCCGCATCAGCCGGTTCATACCTTAAAAGCTCTTTTTCCAAACTCGGCATCGGCGAAAAAAAAGTCGCCATAGGAATACCGTGCAAACATGTCATAATAAAAACCATAGAAATGCCTAAAATGAAGCCTAACGAGCTTGATTCTTCGATATATTACGAGGCCCAAAGATATATTACTTACGATATTAACGAGGTATTTCTGGATTACATCGTTTTGGGCGATTCTCCTAACGATGCCGGCGGCAATCTGATTATGATAGTTGCGGGAAAAAAAGATATTATCGAGAATCAGATGAATTTTATTCATCAATGCGGATTGAATCCCGCAATAGTGGACGTCGATTGCATAGCGCTGGAAAATATGTTTAATTTTAATTATCCGGAAGAATTCGACGAATTGACGGCCATAGTAAAAATAGGAGCGTCGGAAACGAACGTCCATGTGCTTCAGAAGGGCGTAAATTTATTCAGAAGAGATATACCCATTGGCGGGATGAATATCACGGAAGAAATAGCAAAAAAATTTCAGATAGATGCTAACGAAGCGGAAAATATAAAAATCGGCAATTTAGGCGGCAGAGGCGAAGATTTTAAATCCGATTATTCGATATACCTAGATATGATACTGTCGAGGGTAACGTCGGAAATTCAAAGAACGATAGATTATTTTGCCGCAAACAACGACAAGCAGTATCCCAAAAAAGTTTATCTGACCGGAGGTTCAAGCAAATTACAGGGTATTTTGGAGGATATAGAATCAAAAACAAATATTCCGGCAGTTAATATAAATCCTTTTAGAAATTTGCTGTTCAAACAGGATATCGCAGACGATAAGAGCCATTTTTTTGCCGTCGCGGTCGGATTGGCATTAAGGGGAGTAGATTAAATTGATCAAAATTAACTTAAATAAAAAACCCAAA
>JAJZYC010000006.1 GCA_021806125.1 bacterium | reverse complement strand
TTTTAAAAGGTATTAAAATTATGTTAAACGTAAAAGAAAAGTCTGCCGTAAATAATCTTTCCGGTCTATACAATACCGATTATTACACTTGGGCTATGACCAACGCGGAACTCCTTAAAGAAGGCAAATTAGACGAAATAGATTATATTAACTTAGCGGAAGAGGTAAAAGACTTGGGAAAATCGGAATATTATAAGTTAGAAAGCTATCTTGCAAATCTTCTTTCTCATATATATAAATGGGATAATCAGCCTGATTTAAGAACTAAGAGCTGGAATTTAACGATTTACAATTCTGTAAAACAGATTATAAAAACTATTAAAAGTAATCCCGGTTTAAAATCTAAAATTGGTTTAGCTTTTGAAGATGCATGGACAGACGCCGTAGATATATTATCTAAAGACATAAAAGACGAAAGCGTATTAGATTTAATTCCAGATAATTGCCCTTACTCTTTTGCCGATGTAGTTAAAAAAGCTTCTGAAATAGCTTTTAATAGAATTAAAAATTCCGATATATTTTTCCTTAATAACTTATAAAAATTCCTTTCATATTTGCGTTTTAAGGGCTTTGATTTTTCGTTTAGGTATAAAACCTTTTTTATCGCTCTTATTCCAAACATCGTCAACGGTTTTTTTAACTCTCCGTATGGAAGTCCCAGTCCGGTGGGGCGGGGTGGTTGACGTGTCTCCGGAACCAGGTGGCTATACCCATAAACGGCATGCGTTTATATGTCATCTGCGTCGTTTGATTTTCCGCCGTTCTTCTCATACTCCCTTATAATCTTTAACGCTCTTTCGTATTCATCTCTTTTTAAATCTTCAGAGCTTTTCCTGTCGAACGCCCGTTCTCGTCGAGCCTTTATAACGTTTGCCGTCTATCATTAAGTCGTAATGGTAAAATTTACCTCTAAGCCTTATACTTCCAGACATTTTAGTTCTCCTGACCTATAAAATCCTTGGGACAAAAATCATATAAAAATTATAAAATTTATGCAAATTATAATCAATATAAAATTTCTTAAGGTAGTCTGAAAAGGCTTATTTATTGGGTTTTTAACTGGTGCCCCCGACCGGAATCGAACCGATGACCAAAGGTTTAGGAAACCTCTGCTCTATCCTACTGAGCTACGGGGGCGGGTAAAAAGCGGATTATGTAAAACGGCTAAAAATGATTATTTAATTTGCGTTATGTCAAACTATTATATATAATTAATAATATAAAATCAATTATTAAAGCATAGTAATAATAAGAATTACGCTAACGGCAAGCCCCTTAGTTCCTATTTTTGCTATACCGCAAATCTAAAAGCGCCCATAGCTCAGCTGGATAGAGCGTCAGACTACGAATCTGCAGGCCGGGGGTTCGAATCCCTCTGGGCGCACCACTCAAAACGGCAGTAAATAAGCAGTTCTACTAATAAAAATTTATTAAAAAAATAGCTGACGGACAGCATGGTTATAAGCATAAAAAAGGCGCCGCAATAAAAATATCGATAAATAAATGTAATAAATCAGTAGCTGTTTTCCAAAAGTTTTAAAACTTCATTTTCGCCGGCTTCGGCAGGATTGTTCTGAATAGCAAAGCCCATTGTATCGAAAGCCTCTTTTGCGATTTTCCTAAGTTTGTCTTTTTCTACGCCGAGGTCTTTTAAACGGATATTCAGATTTAAAGCCGAAAGCATTTCTTTTGTTTTTTCTATTAAAGACCCGGCGTATTCGTCGTCGCTTTTGCCGGCCCTTTTAATGCCGAAATGATGCGCTATAAGCATAAAGTCTTTTTTGCATGCGTTTAAATTGTATTTCATCGATTCTAACGCAAGAGCCGCAAGTCCAGCGCCGTGTGCCACGTTAGAATAATTTCCTGATACCGGATGTTCCATAGCGTGCATTATGCCGACGCCTGAAATATCAATCGCAAGCCCGGCAAGAGCGGAAGCGAGCGCCATATTTCCCCTTGGTTCGATATTATCGGGCTCGTTATATGCCTTGATTAAATTATCTTTTAGAAGATAAAACGCCTGCATACAGTAAGCCGAAGAAAACGCATTTTTTGCTTTTCCGGTAAAAGCTTCGAAAATATGAACAAATACGTCGAACCCGGTCGCCGCGGTTACGTTAGCGGGCATAGACAGCATAATTTCGGGGTCGATTACGGCCTCTTTCGGGTACATACATTCATAGCCGAACCCAGGTTTTTCCCCGGTTTCGGTATTTGTCATGACTGAATATCTGTTAACTTCGCTGCCGGTTCCGGAGGTCGAAACTATAGTTATAACTGGAAGCGCTTCCTTTGCCGTAGTTTTCAGGTAGTCCCATACCGGAATATTTCCCTTTGCCGCAACCGCGACGGCTTTTGCGGAATCAAGCGGACTTCCTCCGCCCAAGCCTATTATAAGCCCGATGCCTTTTCCCCTCGCGATGCCCGCCGCCGAATCTATTTCATAAGTTGTGGGATTAGGCGTAATCCCGTCGAATATTATCGGGGCAACCCCTGCGTCTTTTAATATTTTTACGAGCTTATCTAATGTTCCCGTTTTTTGCATAGAGTTTTTTCCGGTAACTATTAAAGCCGTATCCGAATATTTTTTGGCTATTTTTCCGGTTTCGCCGATTAAGCCGGCGCCGAAATGGATTTTTACGGGATTATAAATGTTAAGCGCTTTCATATAGATATGCCCTCCTTAAAAATAAAAAATTACGATAATTATTAATTTTTTCCGAAATTATTATAACATAGACTAGGATTTGTTACAAAAATTTAACATAAATGTAATAAAATTGTAACAATAATCTGTTAATATAATTAAAGCGTAAAAATTAGACAAATTCAGATTGTAAATTTAATTTTAATTTAATTTACGGAGGAGATTTTATGAACAAAAGCAGTATGAAAAAAATGCTTGGAGGATTAACGGTCGCTTCTGCCGTTTTTGCCCTGTCCATTTTTGCAGCGGGCTGCGCCAAGTCTAAAGCGCCGGCGACAAGCTCTAAGGTTCCCGCGGGAACGCTCACTATTTCCGGTTCCACTATGCTTTATCCCTTAAATTCGGTGTGGGCGGTTAAGTACCACAAGCTTAATCCGGGCGTTACGGTCTCGGTTGCGGGAACCGGTTCGGGTTTCGGCATTTCAAACGCCGCGGACGGCAATATTACAATAGGGGCATCCGATGCCTATCTTACAAAAAGCTTTAAAAAGAGGTATCCTAATTTAGTAAACGTTCCGGTCGCTCTCGACGACGCCCAGGTTATTTACAATATCCCCGGCATACCTAACAACGTAAATCTCAAAATGACGCCGAAATTGGTTGCGGAAATTTATATGGGCAAAATTAACAACTGGGACAATCCAATATTTAAAAAATTAAACCCGCAGTACAAGTTCCCTAATCTCCATATTTTCGTCGTTCACAGGGCGGACGCAAGCGGAACGACTTTTGATTTCACGAGCCTTTTAACCGACACTTCCAAAGCATGGGCAAGTAAAGTCGGAAGAAGCCTTTCTCCAGATTGGCCTGTCGGAAGCGGATATCTTGGAAGCGATGCGGTCGTGGCCGCCGTTAAAAGTACGTCCGGAGGCATAGGCTACGTGGGACTCGGCTGGGTCATGGAATATCATCTTGCAAGCGCCGCGCTCCTTAACAAAGCCGGTAATTACGTCGTGGGTTCGGTTAAAACTATTGCCGCCGCCGCAAACTCCGCTTTAAAACAGGGGGATTTTCCGGCTGATTTCGATAAATCTATAGTATGGAACGTTTCGGCCAAAAATGCTTACCCCGATTCAAACTTTGAATTCTGGATGATAAAGAAAACCCAGCCGAATCCAGCAACTACAAAATCGATTAAGGATTTGGTAAACTGGGCGCTTGGTCCGGGACAGGCGGCTAAATATACCGTTAAAACCGGTTTTGCACCGCTTCCTAAATCCGTTATGCCGAACGTTAAAAAACTTCTGGCGCAGGTAAAATAAGCAAGCCATTTAAAAAGGCAGATTAGTATATAGTATAGTCATTGCGCAAAGCGAAGCAATCCGTTCTTTAGATTGCTTCGCTTTGCGCAATGGCGGGATAAATCCGCCGCATTATTTTTTTTAGAAAAATTAAAAAGAATGTGCTATAATTAAAAAAATTTTTAAATTAAATTTGTCCCCATTTAAACAAATTAATGTTCACTTTAAAATACAAAGACGACCTTTTTAAATTTATTCTTTCCGTTTTCGTTCTTTCTATAATTCTGATTTTTTCGGTCTCAGTTATAATCGTACTGTATTACAGTTACCCATCCATTATCAGATACGGCATTTCTTTTTTATGGACAAAAGAATGGAATCCTCCCAAAGAGGTCTTCGGCGCTTTAACTTTTATCGCTGGAACTTTTATCGTTACTTTTCTCGCATTATTGTTTGCGATACCCTTCAGTTTCGGTATAGGGATATTTTTACAGGAATACTGCCCTTTTTTTTTAAGAGGTATTTTTACTGTAATAGTAGAAATGCTGGCGGGAATACCGAGCGTAGTTTTCGGCGTATGGGGCGTGCTGACGGTCGTTCCGTGGCTCAGGGAATCGGTAGAGCCGTTTTTTAACGCTCATTTTTCAAACATACCTTTTCTTAAAGTAGAGGAAAATATCGGCTACGGAATTCTTGCCGCAAGCATTATAGTCGCATTTATGATTTTGCCCATTATATCTTCTATTACCAAAGATTCTTTAGCTTCGGTTCCAAAGCTCGCCAAAGACGGGGCGCTGGCTATGGGCGCCACAAAATTAGACGTCATTAAAGACGTTTCCCTGCCTTACGCCTTGAACGGCATATACGGAGGGATAATTTTAGGTTTCGGAAGGGCGGTGGGAGAGACGATAGCCGTGGTACTTCTGATTGGAAATCAGGCGGTAGTGCCGAAATCTTTGTTCAGCGTAGGCTATACTATATCTTCCCTGTTGGCGAATACCTTTACTTTTGCCGTTATAAGTCCTATATACGCTTCCGCCGAAGTAGAACTTGCGCTTGTGCTTTTATTAACAAGCCTTATAGTCAACATAATAGGACGGAATATTTTAAACAGGGTTATAGGCGGCAGATTCAGCAGGTCTCAGTTCGGCGGCGGCTGATTTTAAGAAATAACCACGGCAATTATAATAAATATAATTTACAATCGAAACTTTATTAAATAAAAATATAAAATTAGAATGGAACAGCAATTGCATGAGCCGGTATTTCCGGCAAACAGGGGATACCTTAAACGTAAAAAAGTTTACAATAACATTGCCGTTTTTTTTGCCGCGGCGGCTTTTGTTATAGGCTCTTTTCCCGTTTTTCACATCATTTTTGAAGCTGTTTCCATAGGATATAAATATCTTAACTGGCATTTTATTTCTACGCTTCCCACCGGATTTCCAATAGGCGCCGAAGGCGGGATATTAAACGCAGTCATAGGAGACGTTTACCTTATAGTAATCGCCTCTATTCTTGCCGTTCCTATCGGAATAGGAACAGGCTTGTATCTGTCGCTTTTCGGCAAAAAAAGGGCAAATGCTTTTCTAAGGCTGTTAAATGAACTCATGCTCGGGATTCCATCTATCGTTTGGGGTATCGTCGGTTTTTACGTTTTTTCTACCAATGCGGGACCGGGTTTTCATTTCGGATTTTCGGCTCTTGCCGGCGGACTCACGCTCGGTTTCATTATGACTCCGATTATTACGCTTCTGACGGAGCAGGCGGTCAACCAGATTCCCGCAAGCTACATAGAAGGAGCTCTTGCGCTCGGGGCTACCAAATGGCAGGCTACGCGGGCAGTCATATTAAAAGCCGCGCTCGGAGGCATATTTATCGGGATATTGCTCGGAGTAATGAATATAATCGGACAGACGGCCCCGCTCTTATTTACAAACTATTATAATACCGGCATGCCAACCGGAGTTACCGGTCCGGGCGGGGCGGTCGGGGATCTGGCGATGCTGATTTTTATATACATTCATGAACCGTCCAAAATACTGCATTACAAAGCGGAAGCGGCATCGGTGGTTTTACTGCTCTTTATATTCGCATTGGATTTGGGATTAAGGTTGATAAACTATTTGGCTAAGAGATTTATTTTATAGGAGGAATTAAAATTTTATGCCCGAAAATATAAAGAAAGATAATGCCGATAATATAATCGTTGACGTTAAAGACCTGAATTTTTATTACGGGAATTACCATCTCTTAAAATCGGTTAATCTTTATTTTAAAAAAAATTCCGTATGTACGCTTTTAGGCCCTTCGGGATGCGGTAAATCCACATTTTTAAGGACGCTTAACAGGATGAACGATTACACCGAAGGCGCAAAGCTGACCGGCGAAGTTTTGATTAACGGGAAAAATATATACGATAAGTCGGTAGATGTGGTGGAATTAAGAAGAGACATAGGCATGGTGTTTCAAAATCCGAATCCGTTCCCAAAATCTATTTTCGATAATATAGCTTTCGGATTAAAAATACACGGCATAAAGAACAAGGATTTTATAGTCGAGCGTGTAGAAAAATGCTTGAAATATTCCGGTCTTTACGATGAAGTCAAAGACAAATTGAATAAATCGGCGCTTTCTCTTTCCGGCGGACAACAGCAGAGACTCTGCATAGCAAGGGCAATTGCTACCAATCCGTCGATACTCTTAATGGATGAGCCAACCGCTTATCTCGACCCTGTTTCGACTAGCATTATACTGGATTTGATAAATTCGTTTAAGAAGTATTACACTATAATAGTCGTAAGCCATAACGTTCAACAATCCGGAAGAATTTCCGATTACAGCGGTTTTTTTCTGGACGGAGAGCTTATAGAATTCGACGAAGCGGGGGCTTTTTTTACGAGGCCTAAAGATAAAAGAACGGAAAATTTTATAACGAGCAGATATTAAAAATAATATCAAAAACATATAAAGGAGAGGGAGGGGTTTCGGTGAATATATTAGATAGCGAGCTTATGAAGTTAAAGAAAAACGTCGTAGAAATGAGCGAGATCGTCAACGGCCAACTCGACAGCGCAACAAGATTTTTATTCGAGAGGGATAAAAAACTTGCCGAAGAAACCATTAATAACGACCTTAAAGTTAATTCGCTGGAAGTAAGCATTAATGAAAGCTGTATAAAACTTCTGGCTTTATATCAACCCGAAGCTGCCGATTTAATGTTTATAACGACCACGATGAAAATAATAACCGACCTAGAAAGAATGGGAGATTTATGCGCTTCGGTGTGCCAGATAGGGCTTAAACTTACCGACGGAACGGCGTCTTCGGAAGAATTTAAATGCGTATATTCATATCTGGAAGACGTTGCCGCAAGGGACGGCGAAATGCTTAAAATGGCGACGAAAATGTATGCGAACGGCGCAAAAGAAAATATAGGGCTTAAAGATATTATAATAAGAGACGAAAACGTTATAGATATGCTGTCCCATAAAATCGTCGTGGATATTATAAACGCGTCGATAAAAAATTTAACCACGCTTGAAAACAATATAACTTATATTTTTATTGCCCGAAAATATGAAAGATTTGCCGACCATGCCCAAAAAATTATGGAACTGCTGCTATATATGGAATTAGGAAAAGACTTAAGAAACTTGCCCGAATATTAATCGGCTTTTAATCCCATTCCTAATGCATTATAAACGCTTATGACGTCTTCCTGCAAAAGCAGGTTTTGATTTATCAGGTTATATTCCGCGTTAAGCATATTCATCTTATACGTCAAGTATGTTATGCGGCTTGCAATGCCTGTTTTATACTGAACTCCGTAAATATGAAACAGTTTCAGGGAATAATTAAAATTATTTTCGTAGCTTTTCATAGTCTTAGCATCTCTTCTATAATCAGCAAGAGCGCTGTCGGTTTCGCTGAAAGCGTTTATTACGGCGTTTCGATAGTTTAACACGGCCTGCTGATACTGCAGTTTAGACCTTTTGTATATGCTTATGTTTGTTTTATAATTAAATATAGGCGCCAAAATATTCAATCCAAAGCTCCATATGCTGTTCGTATCGGTAACGAAATTGTTTAGGCTCGGGCTTGCGTAACCGTAGTTTCCGGTCAGATTTAATACCGGAAAAAAATTCGCAAGACTTTCTTTTTTTGCGTAAGCGTATGATAAGACGTTGTATTCGGCTTCTTTAACGTCCGGCCTTTGCGTTAAAATTTCCGAAGGAATATTCGGCGGTATAAGATTTGAGTAATCCATACTTTTTTTATTAGTATTATTTTTGAATTTAAACTTGAATTTTTCAGGGAATTTTCCTATGTAATAAGCCAGCGTGTTTTTGGTAATATCCTGAAGTTTTATAGAATCGTTCAATTCTGTTTTTAAAATTTCAAGATTTGTTTTAGCGGCTTCTACCGGTTCCGCATCTATAAGCCCGTCTTTATATTGAATCATATAAAGCTTTAAAATTTCTTTTTCGGCGGCATATTGTTTTTTCAGATTATCCGCAGATTTTTCTAAAGCCCATATTTGAAAATAAGCCTGAGCGACATTGCTTATTAGAGTCAATTTTACGACGTCCGCATCTTCTTTAGAAACGGCGACGTTTGCTTTTGCCTGCTTTATAGCGTTATTGACCTGATTCCATGCGTCTAACTCGTAAGAAGCGCTTAAACCGGCCTGATTCAAATTATAAATTACGGTGGAATGGCCGCCTGAAGAACCGCCGCCGGAGAATATAGAAGTTTCGTAGCCCGGAAGTTTATTTCTCACAGCGCTGAAATTGAAATTAACAACCGGAAATAAATTAGATTCATTCTGCGAAACATAAGTTTCGGCGACCTGAATATTTTTTATGGCTATAAGATAATTTAAATTGTTTTTAACCGCCTCGCCGACTAAAATATCCAGATTTTTATCATTAAAATTTTTCCACCAGTCGTTTTTTACCGCCATATTTCCGGTTTTAAGGGTATATTTGAACTGTTTTGGTATTTTTATAACAATTTTTTTGGGACTGCTGAACAGACTGCAGCCGCTAAGGATAAAAACTGAGCCGAAGCCCATGCAAAAAAGCAGAAATAAAATTTTATTTATTTTTATTTTTATTCTCGATATCTTCATATTAATTTAATATTAAAATTTTAATTGACTGAATTTTGAATTTATTATATTCTAATTATACTGACTATAAAGTCATATTGTCAATCGGTTTTTTGCTCTAAACGTAAATTTATTAATCCGGCAGATTAAAATAAAATATAAATCTAAATATTTAAAATAAAGGTAATTTTATGATTAAAAGATTTATAATTGCATTTCTTGTTTTAGCCGTCATATTCGGCGGAATATTCGGATACAAGGCATATAAAGGCTATAAAAACGGGCAGATGATGAAAATGATGAAATATCCGCCCGCTTCGGTATCCGTAGCCGTTTCCAAAATAGGTGACTGGCAGCCATATATTCATACCATAGGGAACGTAACGGCGATAAATTCGGTTAACGTAACGACCCAGGTGGCAGGACAGGTTAAAGGCATATATTTTAAATCCGGCGAATTTGTTCATAAAAATCAGCTCTTGGCAACCCTTGACGATTCCCTTCAGCTTGCCCAGCTAAAACAGTATAAATCGCAATTAATCGTTAATAAATTTAATTATCTGCAGTATAAAAAAGCCTACGAGAAAAATGCCGTTTCCAAAGCGTCTTATATTCAAATGCTCTCAACTTTAAAGCAGAACGAAGCGTTAATAAATCAAACGGAAGTCGTTATAAACGATATGACCGTAAGAGCCCCTTTTTCAGGCATAGTAGGAATAAGAAATTCAAGTTCCGTAAATCTTGGGCAGTATATTCAGCCCGGAACCAGTATTATTCCGCTTTATTCCGTCAATCCCATTTATATCGATTTTACTATGCCGCAAAACGATTTGCACAGTTTAAAAATAAATCAGAAGGTTAAGGTAGAACTGGATTCATATCATAAGGCCTTTACCGGCAGGATAAAAACTATAGGCATAGACGTAAATACGGTTTCCAGAAATATAACCGTCAGAGTTATAATAGATAACGGCGCTCTGATTTTAAGGCCGGGAATGTTCGTTACGGGAAGGGTCTTCCTTCCGGTAATACATAACGTCGTTACGGTTCCGGCTACAGCGGTAACATATAATCCTTATGGGGATTTTATCTATGTCGTAGTTAAGAAGAACGGTCAATATATAGCAAATACCGATTACGTTACCGTAGGACAGCAGAGAAGCGATACGGCAGTAATATCTAAAGGTTTGAAACCCGGAGCAATAGTCGTTACAGCCGGACAGGTTAAACTCAGGAACGGCGCGCCGGTTATCATCGAAAACGGCATAGGAAATGCCGGGAAAGCGAACGGCGTTAAAAATAAGGGCAAGGAGAGCAATAAATGAGTTTTACCGATGTATTCATAAAAAAACCGGTTCTTGCGATAGTCTTAAGCCTTATTATTTTAATTCTGGGCGCAAGGTCTTTGTCCGAGCTTACCGTAAGAGAATACCCGAAAGTAAAAGATACGCTGATAACCGTCCAAACCGCTTATCCCGGGGCCAGCGCAAACGTGGTGCAGGGTTTCATTACTATGCCTCTAGAAAGGGCTATCGCTTCTTCGGAGGGTATCGATTATATTACCTCGTCTAGCACCGAAGGCGTTAGCACCATTATGGTATTTATGAAGCTTAATTACGACCCTAACGCCGCCCTTGCAGAGGTGCTTTCGCAGGTAAATTCCGTTCTGAACCAGCTTCCTAAACAGTCACAGCTTCCGGTAATCACAAAAACAAGCGTGACGAATCTGGCATATCTGTATCTTGCATTTACGTCTAATTCCTTAAGCAGTTCGCAGATGACGGACTATCTGACGAGGGCGGTTCAGCCTAAAGTTCAGGCGATAAACGGCGTAGGGCAGGTTATGATTTATGGAAACAAACAGTTCGGAATGAGGATATGGCTTAATCCTAAAAAAATGGCGGAATTTAACGTTACGCCCGTGGAAGTTTCCCAGGCTCTTGCAAATAATAACTATATATCGTCTAACGGATATACCAAAGGGAATTATATACAGGTCAATATATCGGCGGATACCCTTCTTAACAGCGTAAAGCAGTTTAAAAATTTAGTCGTGGCGAACGACGGCGGAACTTTAATAAGAATCAAAGATATCGGCACCGTCGAAATGGGTTCGGTAAGTTACGACGCCGGCAATATAATGAACGGGAAAAAAGCCGTGGTTATGGGTATATTTACTACGCCTACCGCCAATCCCCTGACCGTAGTCAAAAACATCAGGAAAATACTTCCGTCGCTCAAACAGCAGCTTCCGGCGCACATAAAACTCAGGGTTGCGTTCGACAGAACCGTATTTATAAGCAGTTCCATTAACGAAGTCGTAAAAGCAGTCGTAGAAACTCTCATAATAGTCATTATAGTCATATTTTTGTTTCTAGGCTCCGCAAGAAGCGTTATAATTCCGGTAATCGCGATACCTCTTTCCATAATAGGCGACCTGTTTGTTATGTATTATCTGCATTATTCGATAAATTTGCTGACCCTTCTCGCCATGGTTCTGGCTATCGGACTAGTCGTGGACGACGCAATCATCGTCGTAGAAAACGTAAGCAGGCATATAGAAGAAGGCAAGAAACCCATAGATGCCGCTCTTATAGGGGCAAGAGAACTCGGCATACCGGTTATAGCCATGTCCATTACGCTCGTAGCCGTTTTCCTGCCTATAGGTTTTATGGGAGGACTGACCGGAGCGCTGTTTACCGAGTTTGCTTTCTCGCTGGCCGGAGCCGTTCTTATATCGGGTATCATAGCTTTAACTCTTTCTCCCATGATGTCTTCTAAATTTCTTAAAGAAGATATGGGCAAGGGAGGATTTACGCACTTTTTAGACGTTTCTTTCGATAAAATCAAAACGGTTTACTCTAAGATATTGCATAGTATTCTTGATTATAAACCGGTTGTGGCTTTAGTTATAGCAGTCGTTCTTGTCAGCGCGTATTTCCTTTTCGTAACTACAAAGAGCGAACTGGCGCCTACGGAAGACCAGGGAGTAATATTCGTTATGGGAACCGCTTCGCCTACTTCTACTTTTAAAAATCTAAATATGTACGCAAAACAAATGGGCGGCATATATAATTCTATCCCGGAAATGGACCGTTATTTTATGGCGCTGGGAGTTTCCGGCAATAACAGCCTTATATCCGGTTTAATACTCAAACCGTGGGACGAAAGAAAAAAGACGCAGATGCAGCTTACGCCGGTTCTCCAGCAGAAATTAAATTCGGTGGCGGGCTTAAAGTTGGTTGCTTTTGCCCTGCCGAGCCTTCCGGGTTCCCAGGGCCTGCCGGTGGAGTTCGTGGTCAACTCGACTACGAGTTATGCCGAATTAATGGGCGTTACGGACAGCCTAATGGAAAAAGCTATGCAAAGCGGCTTATTTTTATATATGGACAGCGACCTCAAATACGACGAACCTCAGTTAAAAATTTCCATAGATAAGAGCAAAGCGCAGAGCATAGGAGTTAATATGCAGGAAATAGGAAATACGCTTTCGACTATGCTGAGCGAAAATTACGTCAACTGGTTTGAGATAAACGGCTACAGTTATAAAGTCATACCGCAGGTTTTGCAGAAATACAGATTTACTCCGAATATGTTGAAAAATTATTACGTTCAGGCTTCGAACGGCAATATGGTGCCTCTTTCAAGTTTCATAAAAATTAAAACCGTAGTAGTGCCGGAATCTTTAAATCAGTTTAACCAGTTAAATTCCGTTACGGTATCCGCTGTTACCAAACCGGGCGTGACCGTCGGCCAGGCCTTAAGCTATCTGGAAAATACTTCGAAGAACATATTTCCTAAAGGATTTTCGTATAATTTTGCGGGACAGTCCAGGCAGTTCGTCGAAGAAGGTTCGGCTATGCTCGTAACATTTTTCTTTTCGCTGATAATTATTTATCTCATTCTTGCCGCTCTATTCGACAGTTTCGTCGACCCCCTTATTATTCTGATAAGCGTTCCTATGTCTTTAACGGGGGCTTTGATATTTTTAAGCTTAGGCTTTGCAACGGTAAATATTTATACCGAAGTAGGGCTCGTAACGCTTATAGGGCTTGTCAGTAAACACGGAATACTGATTACTAAGTTTGCCAACGATTTGCAGAAAGAAGGGATTGATAAGCGTTCTGCCATAGAACAGGCTTCGGCGATAAGACTCAGGCCGATTCTGATGACGACTGCCGCAATGGTTTTCGGGGTAGTGCCCCTTTTGATAGCTACCGGTGCCGGAGCGGTCAGCAGGTTCGATATAGGTCTCGTCATAGCCGCCGGACTCGGCATAGGTACGTTTCTAACAATATTTGTAGTTCCGACCGTATATATGTTTATAGGTAAAGATTTACACAAAGGAAATAAAAATGCAAGCGGCATAAACGAGTCGGGGAGCGCCTTATAGTTATTACAGACTACGAGATTGCTTCGCATCTTTGACCGCATAAAAGCCGTTGGCTTTTATAAACGCAGTCAAAGATATGCTCGCAATGACAATTCCATCAGTCATTGCGAGCGCAGCGAAGCAATCTCGTAGTACTTATTAACAAAATATGAATAAAAACGGTTATGTATACATATTGACTAATAAAAATAATAATGTTCTTTACGCAGGAGTAACATCTAATTTAGCAAAACGCATTTACGAACATAAAAATAAAATTATAAAAGGTTTTACCAGCAATTACAATCTTAATAAATTGGTATATTATGAAGTATTTGAAGATATAGTCGATGCTATCAATAGAGAAAAACAGATAAAAGCTGGTAGTAGAAAGAAAAAAATTGAATTAATTAATACCTTTAATTCAGATTGGAATGATCTATACAACAGTATTATCTAATAGTCAGGAGATTGTTGCGTCGCTTCGCGGGAGCAATGACTTATACCGCAATGGCAACTAATTTACTTTCTTAGCCTTGGATCTACCAGAGCATATGCTATATCGGCCAAAAGGTTTCCGATAAGGGTAAGGACAGCGCCTATTACTAATATTCCCATTATCGTAGGATAATCGCGGGCTAGGACGCTCTGATAGAAAAGCCTGCCCATTCCGTTTATGTCGAATATAGTTTCTATTATCACGCTTCCGCCTATAAGCCCCGGAACGCTTAAGCCGAGTATAGTTATAAAAGGTATCAGAGCATTTTTCATAGCGTGCTTATAGATGACCGTCCGTTCTTTAAGCCCCTTTGCCCTCGCGGTAGTAATATAATCCTGCCTGTAAACTTCCAGCATATTTCCTTTTAAATATCTGGAAAGGCCGGCTATTCCGCCGAATCCGGCAACAAACACAGGCATTATAAGATGTTCGGCAATATCGGTTATTTTTTCGAGCGGCGAAAGAAAATTATAACCCATGGAAGTTATTCCGCCTATAGGCAAAATATGCAAGTCTATTCCAAAAAATATAATAAGCAGGAGAGCGACCCAGAAAGAAGGCGCCGCAAAACCTATGAATACTAAAACCGTAGTAATTTTATCGAAAAGAGAATCGTGCTTTACCGCCGACAGCACGCCCAGCGGGATGGAAAATAAAAAAATGAATATCAGGGCAAGAGAATTAATAAGAATCGTGATGCCTATAGTTCTTCGGATTTCCGTTATTACCGGCTCATGGTTTGCGGTAAACGAAATGCCGAAGTTCAGCGTGGTTATTCTTTTAAGCCAGTCGAAATACTGGGTTAAAAGAGGCTTGTTTAGGCCGTACAGTTTTGTAAGCATCAGCCTCGAAGATTCGGACACTCTCGGATTTAAGCCTAACTGTTCCGTTAACGGGTTTCCCGGCGCAAGATGTATGACGAAAAAAGATATTAACGTGATGCCTATTAAAATAGGTATCATAAATAAAATTCTTTTAGTTATGTATATTCCCATAACGGCTTATGTTTTATCGGGGTTTTAAATAAATTATTTTATAAAAATATATTATATATTATAATATCCCTGAATTAATATTAAAATTTTTATTTATAAAATTTATGCCTTAGAACTATGAACGAAATTATTAATGCTTTTAAAAAAAATAAGCTAGCCCTGATTTCTTTTATTTTTATAATGTTCGTTATAATCGCGGCCGTTTTCGCGCCTTATATATCGCCCTATAATCCAGATAAGATAGACGTAAACGCTGTTTTGCAGCCGCCTAATCCGGCTCATCTGCTTGGAACCGACCAGCTTGGCAGGGATATCCTGTCCCGGCTTATTTTCGGCGCAAGGATTTCGATAGAAGTGGGTTTTATCGCCGTTTCGCTGTCATTGTTCATAGGAATTTTTATCGGAGCTTATGCAGGTTATTACGGGGGCGTAACAGACAGTATTCTGATGAGATTTGTGGACATTATGCTGACGTTTCCCTCTTTTTTCCTGATACTTGCTATTAGCGCGATACTGAAGCCGTCCATTATTAATATAATGATAATTATAGGTTTGACGTCGTGGATGGGGATTGCGAGGATTATAAGGGCTGAATTTACGCAGAACAGGGAAAAGGACTATGTCCTTGCGGCAAAGGCGGCGGGTGCGTCCGATTCCTATATTATGTTTTTTGAAATTCTGCCTAATACCGTCGCGCCGATTTTGGTTTCGGCGACGCTAGGAGTTGCAGGCGCAATCCTTATCCAAGCGTCTCTCGCCTTTCTAGGAATAGGCATAATGCCCCCGACGGCAAGCTGGGGCGGAATGCTGTCGAGAGGGAAAACTTATATAATGGTAGCATGGTGGCTTACGCTTTTCCCGGGAATTGCGATATTATTGACGGTGCTGAGCTTTAACCTAATAGGAGAAGCCGTAAGGAACGCATTGGACCCGAGATATTCGGGAGAAAGATAAGGCGAACCCAAATCCCGATTTAGAAAAATATTTAATGAATTCTAATATCCCGTCATTGCGAGGAGTCGGAGACGACGAAGCAATCTTCGACGGGGATTGCTTCGTCGTATCCGACTCCTCGCAATGACATTATCAAGTAATTCAGGCAGCCCATATAAATATTTTTCTAAATCGGGATTAAGGATACAATTTTCGGCTTTAAGATATGCCGGAATTGTGCTAAAATATAACAATTATTGTAAAAAAGTATAATTTTAAAAATAGAGGTCGATAAGTATGAGCATTAAATCAGCTAAATTGCTTTTTTTATTGTTAACCGTTATTGCGTTTTCAGGTTTTGCCCTTTCCGGATGCGCAACTACCAGAAATATGCAGGGCAAGCCTATAATGTCCGCAAACGTCGCTCAAATAATAAACGGAACTACTACCGAACCGCAAATCGTTTCCATGTTTGGTCCGCCTTATTCTATAGAAAAAAATCCGTTAACGCCGGATACCGTTACTTATAAATATAGGTTTAAATATAAAAAATACGTGCATTTAGGAAACGAAATACTTACGACGTCCACGAGAAAATATAAAGAGAAACTGGACGTAGTCATAAAAAACGGAATAGTGATAAGCCACAGTTTTACCACTACGGGAAATACGTCGTTAAAAAAAATATTAAAAAAACAACAAGATTAATAAGCTAAAAGGAAATTTATTCAGAGGAAAAATATGGACGTGAAATTTACTAAACTTCATGGCGCCGGTAACGACTATTTTTATTTAGACGCAATAAACGATTTGCCGGTATGCTTAGCGGACGATACTGATTTTTATAGAGAGCTTGCAGTAAAAATAAGCGACAGGCATTTTGGAGCCGGTTCCGACGGCATCATAATAATCCTGCCGCCCTCGCGCGTAGGCAGCGCCGCCGCGGCAGACTTCCGCATGCGTATGTTTAACGCCGACGGTTCCGAAGGCGAGATGTGCGGAAACGGCATAAGATGTTTTGCCAAGTTTGTATATGACCGGCATCTTACCGATAAAAAAAATATAAATATAGAAACGCTTGCAGGAATAAAGACGGTAGAAGTATTTTTATCCGCCGGTACTGGAACGGTAGAAGAAGCCAGGGTGTTTATGGGTGTCCCGGAATTTAAAACCGAAAAAATTCCCGCCGATTTTGGAAAATCTGAAATTATCGGCGAAAAAATTGCCGCCGGGGGAAAAGAATTTGAAATATCGTGCGTTTCTATGGGAAATCCCCATTGCGCGGTATTTGTCGAAGACGTTAAGAACTTCGACGTGCATTTTTACGGTTCGTTAATCGAAAATAATAAAATGTTTCCGAAAAGAATAAATGTAGAATTCGTTCAGGTTATGGACGCTCAAAACGTGCTTGTAAGAACTTGGGAACGCGGTTCCGGCGAAACCTTGGCATGCGGAACCGGAGCATGCGCCGTATATTCTATTATGAAAAAGACCGGAAAAATTAAAGAAAACGTTCTTAACGTAAACTTATACGGAGGGACTTTAAACATATCCGGCGGACTAAATGACGGCGTTTACATGGTTGGACCCGCCGAAGAGGTTTTTACCGGGCGCTACGATTTTAATTATAAAAATTAATAAGCCCAATAATATATATGCGCAAGCTTTTTTTAACAGTCGTTCTACTTCTCGTTGTTGTTGTCGTGAGTCCGTTTTATTCTTATGCCGATTTTTTAACCAAAAATGCCGAACCTTATTTAAATTATTCTAACGCCGTTATTTTTAAAAAAGCCTACGATAATTATATGCAGGGCAGATATAAAGAGGCCGCGGGAGGGTTTTGGCTTTACTCGGCTAAAGGCAGTCTTTTAAAAGATTATGCCCTGTATTATCAAGGCCTGTCTTTATTTAAACTTAAAGAATACCGTAAAGCGGATTATGTTTTTTTGAGGCTTGCAAGTTCATATCCGAAATTTGTTTTCTATAAAAACGCGGTTTTCTATCTCGCCCTTTCCGAAGAAAAAAACGGATATTTTCTTCCCGAGATATCGCATCTCTCATATATAATCGAACATTCCAAGAAATCGGCCGTCCGCTCTTACGCTATGTTTAAAATATATAAGGCTTATTTGAGGCTGAAGGACTTCCGGCGGGCCGGCGCCTGCTTACTGCGGCTTTATATAGGTTACCCTTATTTTTCTAAAATTCATAAAATAAGTTTTAAGGAAACCGCTTTGAACCGATACGAAAAAGTCCGTCGGGGTCTCGATTTATATTATGACGGTTATTATTCCGAATCTCTCGCTCTTTTAAAAAATATTAAGGATAAAAGCAAAAAAACGAGATTTATAATTTTAAAAGATTTAATGAAACTTAAAAGTCCGCTTTTTTTAAAAAAAACGGATGAATGTTTAAGCAGCAGCGTAGGAAAAAAATGTTATGAATATTACGGGGTTAGGGAATTAAGCCTTCTAACTCTTCAAGTGCGTTACTATTATTATATTTTGCATAACCGGAAGAAAACCGTTCTTCTTATCGGACGATTAGCCGATAAATACGGATTTCTGCCTGATAATACTATGAGCATATACAAAAAAATAGTATGGGACGGGGTATTAAAAGATTTAAAAAACGGAAAATTAGCCTCGGCGGCAAACAGTCTTAAGTCTTTTTTGGCGGTAAACGACAAAGTTAATGCCGGTAACGCAAAATTTCTTTTCTGGTACGGCGTTGTTTTGGAAAAACTCGGGTATAAAAGCAGGGCGTCTTTTTATTTTAATATAATAAAAGGCTCAAGATTTCTAAGATATTCTTATTACGGCATTATGTCTGAAATTATGGTAAATAAAATAAACGGAATAAAAGGAATGTACGCAAAAAGGCTGAATATCGGCTATATAAAAAATTATTCCGGCGAAAACGGCGCGGCCGTTTATTTGGAATATTCCGGAGCATTTAAAAAAGCCCTGGCGGCTGACCCGCCTTTAGATGTAACTTTCGAAAAATTGAAGATTTTATTAAATTTGAAATTGTTTGCTCTTTCTAATATAGAAATCGAAAGATTTTATTCCTTTGCGCGTTTGCGCAATAAAAAAATTACCCCTTTTTTCGCGTATATGCTTTATAAAAACGGTTATTATGCGGCCGCCGTCAATCTGGCTTCAAATTTAATTTATAGTTACAGGTATAAGTCCCTGCTTTTAAACAAGCGGTTTCTGAAAATACTTTATCCTATGCCTTATTTGGGCTATGTCAGGAAGTATGCATACCATTACGGTATTCCGTTAAATTTGATATACGGAATAATGAGGCAGGAAAGCCGTTATAATCCGGTGTGTTATTCAAGCGCAAGCGCGATAGGGCTTATGCAGATAATACCTTCGACGGGCTATTATATCGCAAGGCGGACGGGATGTTATAATTTTAATCCTTCCATGCTTTACAGAAAAAATATAAATATAAGTTTCGGCTCTTATTATTTAAAAACACTGCTGGAACAATTCAACGGCAGGAAATATCTGGCGATAGCCTCGTACAACGCGGGTCCTGGAGCGGTGGCATACTGGAGAAACGACCTTATGAAAAACTATGAAATGCTTTTATTTATCGAGCTTATTCCGTATGGGCAGACAAGGAACTACGTAAAAAAAGTTCTTGCGAATTATTATGTTTATAATTCGCTTTATTAATATAGTTTTTTAATTTTAATGCAATGCGAATATGAAAGAAGATTCAGCCGCAAAGAGCGCAAAGAAAAGAATAGACGAGTTAACCGATGCCTTAAACTACCATAATTACCGCTATTATATGCTTGACGACCCGGTTATTTCCGATTTCGAGTTCGACAAATTAGCCAAAGAGCTGTCGGCTCTCGAAGCCGCCTATCCGCAATATGTCAGAGAAGATTCGCCTTCAAGAAGAGTCGGCGGGGCGGTAAGCGAAAAATTCGGACAGGTTAAGCACAATATTCCTATGCTTTCGCTCGACAATACGTATTCGAAAGACGAAGTCGAGGAATTCGACAAAAAAATTAAAAGATTTTTAGGCTATGGCGCTGCGGAAGAAATCGAATATGAGTGCGAACTAAAGTTCGACGGGCTCGCAATAGAGCTTATCTATAAAAACGGCATTTTCGTTAAGGGTTCTACGAGAGGCGACGGAACCGTCGGAGAAGACGTAACCGCAAATTTAAGGACTATAAATACGATTCCGTTAAAACTGCAGAAGTATATAAGCTATATTGAGGTGCGGGGAGAGGTTTTAATGGATAAAGAAGGCTTTAAGAAACTTAACAAAGAAAGGCTGGAAGAAGGCTTAAGCCTTTTTGCAAATCCCAGAAACGCCGCTTCGGGAAGCATAAGGCAGCTTGACCCGGAAATTACGTCTAAGCGCAATCTTGTAATGTTTGCTTACGGCGTAGGAGATTATTCTAAAGAACATACTTTTAACACGCAATTTGAATTGATGGATTTTTTAAAATCCATCGGAATAAATGTTAATAAAAATATAAAAGTCGTAAAAGGCATATACGGAGCGATAGATTTTTTTGATTATATAGCAAAAGAAAGAGAGTCTCTGCCCTTTGAAATCGACGGCATAGTTATAAAAGTAAACGACCTGAAACTTCAGGAAAGACTCGGCGAAATATCGAAAAGCCCGAGATGGGCGACCGCTTATAAATTTTCCGCAAAGCAGGAAGTTACGGTTCTAACGGGGATAGAAGTTTCGGTGGGCAGAACCGGAATATTGACGCCCGTCGCAATTTTAAATCCCGTAAATATCGGCGGGGTCGTCGTTAAAAGGGCGACGCTTCATAATCAGGACGAAATAGATAAAAAAAATATAAACATAGGCGACAGCGTACTTATAGAAAGGTCGGGCGACGTTATTCCGGAAGTCGTTAAAGTAATATCCAAAGGCGGAAAGAGCGGCACATTCAAACTGCCTTCGGTATGTCCCTGCTGCGGGTCCCCGGTCGTAATTGACGGCGCCGCCCACAGATGCATGAACGAACTTTCCTGTCCGTGTCAGATTAAGGGGGCGATTGTTCATTTTGCGTCAAAGAGGGCTATGGATATAGAGGGGCTCGGCGAAAAAATAGTAGATAAATTAGTGGAAAACGGCTTGATAAAAAATGTCGCCGATATTTATTATTTAAAGCGCGGAGACCTTAGCGGGCTGGAAGGTTTCGGGGAAAAGTCGGAGGAAAATCTTTTTAATTCTATTGAAAAATCTAAAAATATATCATATGATAGATTTATTTATGCCTTAGGAATAAGACACGTCGGAGAGCATATTGCGGATTTGCTCGTAAAATATTTAGGCGGCGTAAGCGGCATTAAAAATGCCGGAGTAGAAGAGCTTTCTTCCAAATTCGGCATAGGGGAAGAAATAGGAAAATCGATTTTCAATTTTTTCAGGCTCGATTCTAATATCGCCGTTATAGAAAGGCTTTTTAAGGCGGGAATTTCTCCGTATATCGTAAATGCTTCCGCGTCCGCGGAAAACAGCGGAATCGCAGGCAAAAGTTTTATTTTTACCGGCGGGCTTAAAGATTTTACAAGGGACGAGGCCGAAAATATCGTGAAAGAGATGGGCGGCATCGTAGAAAAAACCGTTAAAAAGAAATTGGATTACGTGGTCGCCGGAGAAGACCCCGGTTCTAAATACGGCAAAGCCGTAAAACTTAAACTAAATATAATAAACGAGGATGAATTTAAAAAAATAATTAATAAATAATACAACCTTAAATCGCCATTGGAAAACTGTTGAAAATTGTTTTAACATAATAATAAATAAATTCTGGATTCCCGCTTTCGCGGGAATGACAATACCGGAATTTAACTTTTCATCCAAAGTGTGTCATTCCCGCGAAAGCGGGAATCCAGAAAGATTAATTTCTAAAGGTAATTTAAGGATAATTTAAACATTTAAATAAAACGGGTGTATTCATGTCGAAATCGAAGTTTTTTGCAAATCTTAACGGGGTAGCGTCCCCTATTTTCTTATTTATCGTTTCTTTCTTGTTCATTTCCGGCATATTTACTTTTATGCCTCAATATGTAGGGTCGGCTTACGCATTGCTAACCCCAAGGCTTACGAGAAATATTCCGGTCGGCAGTTTTCCTTTCGGCGTAGCTTTTTCTCCCAACGGCAATTACGCTCTTGTTTCTAATTCCGATAACGATACGGTTTCGGTCGTAAGCATGGCTACTAAAGGCACGGTAGCATCCATTAAGGTCGGGTCGCATCCTACCGGAGTAGCTATAGCGCCTTCTCTGACTTTTGCCTATGTATGCAATACCGCTTCGGGAAACGTCAGTCTTTTAAATATGTCCACTCTTACTAAATCTCTTAATATAAGAACCGGCGGAAGTCCGGTGAACGTGGTTTTTTCACCCGATTCGAGATACGCCTTTGTCTCGAATATTCACAACAACGAGGTCGATGTAATTAATACTATGCAAAACACCGTTATTAAAAGAATAAGGGTAGGTAAGAAACCCCAAGGTATTGCCGTTTCCCCTGACGGGAAAATTATTATCGTAGCTAATGCAGGAGGGTCGTCCGTTTCTATAATTAACGCATCTACGCTATCCGTTATAAGAAATATACATACCGGTAAGAATCCTACTTCCGTCGCATTTTCCCCGGATTCTTCCCCGGTTCGCTATATTTACGTATCTTCAGGCAAAGAAAACAAAATATACGTTTACGACGAGAAAAATTTTGCCCTCGTTAAAAAATTTAAAACCTTGTCCGACCCTTCTTCGTTAGGTTTAACTCAGGACGGGATGATGCTTTTCGTGGTAAACTACCAGAATATGGCGCTTTCCATTTATAACGCCGTGCATTTTAACCGCATAAAGACTATAAGCTTGCCGGCCGGTCCGATAAACGTCGCCGTCTCTCCAGACGGAAGCGTCGCTCTCGTAACGGTAACTTCGGCATCCAGCGCCGCATTTATAAGAATTAAGAGGACGACTGCTTCGTATGCTTCAATTGCTCCGGCTTCTCCGGTAACGGTCGGAACGGCGGCAACGGCTGTAACCTCTCCGGTACAGGCTTCATCCGCCGAGCCTACGGCTCCTTACGGATATTCTCCGGCGTATGTTCCGCCTTCAAACTACGTTGCACAGCCTTTCGGCAAGGTAGCAACCGTTTACACCGGCAAGGGTCCTACCGCCGCCGCAGTTACTCCTGACGGAAGGTATCTTTATGTAATAAATACGCAGGACGCAACTTTAAGCGTCATAGACATAGCCAAAGCCGAGGTGGTTAAAACCGTCAAAGTAGGAAGCTATCCTTCTGCCGTAAGAATTTCGCCGGACGGGCATTACTGCTTTGTCGTTAATTCAGGCACGGATACCGTAACTATAATTTCTACGGGCAATTACTATTGATAAAAAGAAATTTTTTTATATTTTTTAAAGCACTGCCGTTTATTTTATTTATACTTTTTACCCAAAAAAGGTTTGTGATTTTCGGAGCCAGGCGGACTTTGAGCGAAAAATACCACTCTAAGTCCGCAAAATGGCTCACCCGAATAATAGCCGCGCTCGGCCCCACTTTTATAAAACTGGCGCAGGTTATTTCCACGAGGGCCGATTTTCTTCCTACGGCTTATTTAGACGCCCTTTCCACTCTGCAGGATGAAGTTCCACCCGTTCCGTTTTATAGGATTAAGCCTATTATAGAAAAAGATTCCGGTAAAAGCATAAACGGTATTTTCGAAGAATTTAACGAGGAACCGCTTGCCGCCGCTTCCGTAGCCCAGGTTTACAAAGCCGTCTATAAGGGGAAAGACGTCATCGTCAAAGTAATCAGGCCGGATATCGAAAAAAACGTCGCCATCGACATAAGGACGTTAAAAAGCGTTTTGAATCTATTGAAAATCTTCTTTCCTCAGAATAAATCAATCCAGTCTATATCGGTAGTCCTGAGAGAATTCAGCGTTACTATTTACGAAGAAATGGACTTAATCCACGAAACTAAAAACATAAAAGAATTTAGAAAAATCGCTAAAGAACTCGATTTTATTATAATTCCTAAAACCTATTCCGAATTGACTTCAAAAAATATTATGGTTATGGATTTCCATAAAGGGGTCAAAATTACGCATTTTAAACAAATCAGGGAAATGGGGCTGGAACCGAAAAAAATTATCGATAAGCTGATAGAATTTTACATCTATCAGTCTTTAGTAACCGGAATAGTTCACGCCGACCCTCATCCCGGAAATATTTTAGTTAACGGGGAAGGCAGAATTATTATGCTTGATTTCGGGCTTGTAATTCATATATCCGAAGATACCAAACAGAATCTGATTAAAGCCGTCCTTGCCGGCATAAAAGAGGATATTCCGGGAATAATAGACGCCTACTACGCTCTCGGCATAATCAATAAAGAAGTTTCCAGGCAGCTTTTGGAAAGCATGGCGGGAAAATTATATAAGGTCTTAAGCCAGAAAGATATTTCAAGCAAAAAAATACAGGTTATAATCACCGAAATTATGAAAAGTTTCTACGCCTTTCCCTTCGAGCTTCCCCAGAACCTCGTATATATATTTAAAACGGCGGCTCTTCTGGAAGGCATAGGCACTGCGTATAATCCGTCTTATAATCTCGTTAAAGATATTATTCCGGTCGCAAAAAGATATATAAAAGAAACGGAATTAGGAAAAAGTTTTTCTCCTATAAATTTTATTAAAAATGGTTTTGAACAGCTGAAAGAATTTATCAACGATACGAGAAGGTTAATGCACGTGGCATATTCTGAGGATTTCAGGGTAAAAATCCATCCGACAAATATATCCGGATTGGAGAACTTTTTAATACATGTAATAAAAAGGCTTATAGCCTCGGTAATAGGTGGATTTATAGGAATAATATCGGCGCTGATATTTATAGAATATAAAAACTTCTATATGCTTATTGCCGGTCTTGCAGTTTCGGCATTTACCGTATTTTTATCGGTCGCGTTTCCGATAAAAACGACTTACGGCTATTCGACGCTTCTCGATGTTTTCAGGCACAGAAATAACGGATAGGATTAGGGGGGGGGGGGGGGGGAATAAATAATAAGGGGGTGGTAGGGGATAATTT